>NZ_JAUCEU010000007.1:2980000-3222500 GCF_030348765.1 Neobacillus sp. CF12
AGCTCTTGCTTACGCTAAAGGTATCGGATCTGCTCGTGCAGGTGTATTAGAAACTTCTTTCCAAGAAGAAACAGAAACAGATTTATTCGGAGAACAAGCAGTTCTTTGCGGTGGTGCTACTGCCCTAATCAAAGCAGGTTTCGAAACGCTTGTAGAAGCTGGTTACCAGCCTGAAGTTGCTTACTTTGAGTGTTTACACGAATTAAAATTAATCGTTGACCTTCTATATGAAGGAGGACTTGAAAACATGCGTTATTCTATCTCTGATACAGCACAATGGGGAGATTTCGTTTCTGGACCACGTGTTGTTAACGAAGATACAAAAGCACGCATGAAAGAAGTATTAACGGATATTCAAACAGGTGCATTTGCGAAAGGCTGGATCTTGGAGAACCAAGCAAACCGTCCTCAATTTAACGCAATTAACCGCAGTGAAAATAACCATCCAATTGAAGTAGTTGGTCGTGAGCTTCGTGCCTTAATGCCATTTATTAAAAACAAGCCAGTAAATGAGAAGAAGGAAGTGGTGGTAAATGGTTCACGTTAACATCTTTGATACGACACTTCGCGATGGCGAACAATCTCCTGGTGTGAATTTAAACCAACTCGAAAAACTGGAAATCGCTAGACAACTAGAAAGGTTTGGCGTTGATATCATGGAGGCCGGGTTTCCGGCTTCCTCCCAAGGGGATTTCGAGGCAGTAAGAGCGATTGCCCGGAGTATTAAAAACAGTTCCGTCACTGGTCTAGCAAGAGCAACCAAATCGGACATTGACATTGCGTGGGACGCATTAAAAGATGCAGCAGAACCAAGGTTGCACGTTTTCCTTGCTACCTCCCCTATTCATATGAAATATAAATTGTTCAAAACACCTGAGGAAGTCATTCAAACCTCAGTCGATATGGTGGCATATGCCAAACAAAGATTCCCACATATCGAGTGGTCTGCTGAAGATGCTTCTCGTTCGGATCTAGACTTTCTTGTCAAAATCATTACCAAGGTGATTGACGCAGGAGCAACGGTCATTAACCTTCCTGACACTGTAGGTTATGCTACCCCAGCAGAATATGGTTACATGTTCCGTTATATCCGAGAGAACGTTCCTAATATCCATAAGGTTTCATTATCCTGTCATTGTCATGATGATTTAGGAATGGCTGTTGCCAACTCACTGGCAGCAATCGAAAATGGTGTTACCCAGGTGGAAGGAACCATTAACGGTATTGGCGAACGTGCGGGGAATGCTTCACTTGAAGAAATTGCCGTAGCTTTCAATATTCGTAAAGATAAATATCCATTTACGACAAATCTTGTTTTAAAAGAAATCAAACGCACCAGTGACTTAGTCAGCCGCTTCACAGGAATGATGGTTCCTGGAAATAAAGCGGTAGTTGGAAAAAATGCTTTTGCTCATGAGTCAGGAATTCATCAGGATGGTGTATTAAAGAATGCCCTAACCTATGAAATTATTACTCCTGAAATGGTTGGTATTCAATCGAATGATTTAGTCCTTGGTAAGCATTCAGGACGTCATGCCTTTAAAGATAAAATTGAAAACATGGGCTTTACGTTATCTGCTGAAAAACTTCTTGAAGCATTTACAGCTTTTAAACAGCTTACCGACCGTAAAAAAGAAGTTACGGATGAAGATTTATTTACTATCCTAACCGATATCCAAACTGCAGTTGCTGATGTTAAAAAATATGAACTTGTTGCTTTCCAAGTCCATTATGGTTCAGCCAACCTCCCTACTGCTACAGTTGCGCTTAATACGCCAGAAGGTGTTCGCGTAGAAACCGCCCGTACAGGTTCAGGAAGCGTAGAAGCGTTAATGAACACATTGGAAGCTTTAATTAAAGAAGAAATTCACTTAACTGATTTTAAACTAAACTCAGTTGGCCAAGGAAGAGATGCCCTAGCTGAGGTACATGTAAAAATGACCGTTGATGGTCTACAGGTAAGTGGCCGCGGTTCAGCACAAGACGTGTTAGAAGCTTCTGCTAAATCGTTCTTGAATGCTGTAAATCGAGTATTTTACAACCCTAAAGCTGCTATTTCCGCAGCATCCGCGCAAGCTTAAGTGACTTTTTTGCGAGGCGTTTTAAAAAATGATGAGGAGGTTGCTTCGAATGAAAAAACGTATTGTATTACTACCTGGTGATGGGATTGGCAAGGAAGTTATTAATTCTGCAAAAGATGTATTGAATGCTATTGCTGAAGAATTTAACCACAGTTTTACCTTCGAATCCCATGAGATCGGAGGGGCAGCCATTGACCTATACGGCACTCCGCTGCCGGAAACAACAGTTGACGCCTGTAAACAAGCAGATGCTGTATTATTAGGTGCGGTTGGAGGCCCTAAATGGGATAACAACCCCTCCCATTTACGCCCTGAAAGAGGATTGCTTGGTATTCGGAAGGCCCTTGATTTATATGCCAATTTAAGACCCATTAAAGGATTTAAAAATTTGCTGCATGCTTCTCCTTTAAAAGAGGAAGTTGTTGCAGGCAGCGATTTATTAATTGTCCGTGAGTTAACAGGAGGGATTTATTTCGGTACTCCTAGTGAACGTCGTGATAACGGGCAAACAGTGGTTGATACACTAGCTTACACCCGTAAGGAGATTGAAAGAATCGTAGACAAAGCATTCCAAGCAGCCCAAGGGCGGCGTGGACACCTTACATCTGTTGATAAAGCAAACGTCTTGGAATCAAGTAAGATGTGGCGTGAGATTGTCGAAGAGAAAAAAGCTCACTATCCAGATGTGGCTGTTGACCATGTCTTGGTGGATGCAGCTGCTATGAAATTGATTACAAATCCTACGCAGTTCGATGTCATTGTAACGGAGAATATGTTCGGTGACATTCTTAGTGATGAAGCCTCTGTTTTAACAGGTTCACTTGGAATGCTTGCTTCAGCAAGCCTGAGCGAAGATGGAGTTGGACTATATGAACCCGTTCACGGTTCAGCACCAGATATTGCTGGAAAAGGTGTTGCCAACCCGGTAGCAATGATTTTATCAACCGCGTTGATGCTTCGTTACTCTTTCGAATTAAACGATGAGGCGAAATTGATTGAAGAGGCTGTACAATCGGTATTAGATGCTGGCTTCCATACCGCTGATCTTCAAATACCTGAAGGCAGACTTGTTGGTACTGCTGAAATGACTCGTCATATTGTCGACTTCATTAAATCTCAAAACGCATCAAAGTGTATCATGAGCTGTTATGTATAATTAGCTGCAGCTGGGCTCATTAGTCCAGCTGCTTCTCCTTATCAAGAACCGTATTTTTTAGGGGACGAACTACCCCCTCTCTACTAAATCTAGAAATGTGAGGAAGGACATTATGCAAAAACCAAAAAATATTATTCAAAAAGTTTGGGAGAAGCATGTCGTATATCAAGAAGCAGGAAAACCTGATTTGCTTTATATTGATTTGCACTTAGTTCATGAAGTAACCTCTCCTCAGGCATTTGAAGGGTTACGAATGAACGGCCGTAAAGTACGTCGACCAGATCTTACTTATGCAACAATGGACCACAATGTTTCCACACTTGATCGAAACGTGATCAAGGATCCTATCTCAAAGAAACAAATTGATACATTGAAGGAGAATTGTCAGGAATTTGGCGTTGAACTTTCTGATCGTCAGCATCCAGACAATGGGATTGTCCATGTAATTGGTCCTGAACTTGGTCTTACACAGCCTGGAAAGACAATCGTCTGTGGTGATAGTCATACTTCTACACATGGTGCATTTGGCGCTTTAGCGTTCGGAATTGGGACAAGTGAAGTCGAACATGTCCTAGCGACACAAACACTTTGGCAAGCACCTCCAAAAACAATGAATGTTAAAGTGAACGGTAAACTGGGAACAGGTGTAACGGCAAAGGATTTAATCTTAGCGATTATCGGTAAATTTGGCGTTCAATTCGGAACTGGTTATGTGATGGAATATACAGGCGAGGCGATCACTTCCCTATCCATGGAAGAGCGTATGACCGTTTGTAATATGTCGATTGAAGCAGGTGCACGTGCAGGCTTGATTTCACCTGATGAAACGACTTTTGAATACTTAAAAGGACGTAGACATGTTCCTAAGGGTGAAGCTTTCGAGGAAGCCGTAGCAAACTGGCGTGCACTTGCCACTGATGAAGGTGCACACTATGATTCTGTTGTTGAAATTGAGGCATCTGAAGTAGAACCTCAGGTGACATGGGGAACCAACCCAGGTATGTGTATCCCAATTACAGCTTCTGTTCCAAATCCGGATAATGAAGATAGAGCTAATAAAAAGGATGAAATTTCTCGTGCCCTTCAATATATGGGACTTGAAGCCGGCCAACCGATTTCAAATGTAGAGATTGACCATGTCTTTATTGGTTCTTGTACCAATTCACGGTTAAGTGATTTACGAAAGGCTGCGGATGTCGTTCGTGGACATAAGGTTAATCCTAAGGTGAAGGCAATCGTTGTTCCTGGCTCATTTAGTGTAAAATTAGCTGCGGAAAAAGAAGGTATTGATCAAATTTTCAAAGAAGCAGGCTTTGAATGGCGCGAAGCTGGCTGCAGTATGTGCTTGGCAATGAATGATGACATTGTTCCTCCAGGTGGACGCTGTGCCTCTACATCTAACCGTAATTTTGAAGGCCGCCAAGGAAACGGATCTCGCACCCACCTTGTCAGCCCTGAAATGGCTGCTGCTGCTGCAGTTGCAGGTCATTTCGTCGATGTTCGCAAGTTCACTGCACAGGAGGTAATATAAATGGAACCATTACGCATTCATACAGGAATCGTTTGCCCGTTAAATCGTAGTAATGTGGATACAGACCAGATTATTCCGAAGCAATTCCTAAAAAGAATTGAGCGAAGCGGCTTTGGACAATTTTTATTTTATCACTGGCGCTTTGATGATGAGGGTAACCTGCGTGAGGATTTTTCAATGAATCATCCTAAATATCAGGGAGCTTCTATTTTAGTTGCAGGTGAAAACTTTGGCTGTGGCTCCTCCCGTGAACATGCACCATGGGCGATTCAGGACTTTGGCTTTAAAGTGGTTATCGCCCAAAGTTACGCCGATATTTTTAAAAATAACTGCGTGAAAAATGGTATCCTTACAATTCAAGCTAGTGAAGAACAGGTTCAAAGTATTATGCGTAAAGCGGAGAACGAGGAGTACACACTTACTGTGAATCTAGAAGATCAAGTGGTTACCGATAATCAGGGGTTGGAGTTTACATTTGATATTGCTCCATATCCGAAAGAAATGCTGCTTAACGGCTGGGATGAAATTGGTGTAACACTGAACTATGAAGATAAAATTTCTCAGTATGAACTTGCACATAAATAGAAAAATGAGCTTGGATATCCAAGCTCATTTTTTAAGGCTCTTTTCTTAAACTTTGTTAATCTTGGAACAAAATTAATGATTGCACTAGATTTCCGTAGAAAACAGCAAAAATTTATTAAGAAAAGAGCGTCCAAACTAAATTCTAAAGCGCAAAATAGTTAATTCCACGTTAAAATCGGCTTTAAGATTTTAACAACTATCTTTACAAAACAGCATTTTCTATTGTCTTGGTGCCAATAACATCACCAAAACACCTATTAAACATATACCGCCGCCAATCCAGTCATAAAAGTCTGGAGTCTTTTTGTCGATGCCCCAACCCCACAATAGCGAAAGCACAATGAATACTCCCCCGTAAGCAGCATAAACTCGTCCGAATGATGGGAAAACCTGAAAGGTAGCAATTATACCGTACAAAGCTAGCACTACACCGCCAATTAGTCCCCAGTAGGACGGCTTCCCTTCTCGCAGCCATTGCCAAATAAGATAACCCCCTCCTATCTCTGCAATACCTGCAAGGATAAATAAAAGAGTTGCTTGAATCATTACAAACACATCCATTTCAATAAACTCTTATAAAAAGATTACATGCTCATTTTATAAATCCGTATGATGCTGGTCGATGAGTTAATCGGACACCATTGATGACGTATGATTCCCGTTCAACCTGAAATATCTCTCTAGCGGTCATCATAGATGACGTATGATTCCCGTTCGACCTGAAAGTATCTCACGAACGGTCATCATAGATGACGTATGATTACCGTTCGACCTGAAATATCTCTCTAGCGGTCATCATAGATGACGTATGATTAACATTAATCCTAAAAAACCCAAGCTTACATTAGAGGACTGCCTCATTCACATTTTGACCCCAGCAGTTCGGTATAAAAATTTTTTCATATCATAGGGTAAATAGTAGACAAGTTTAGGAGGTTGTTTATTTGCTTAAATTAATGTTATTTATTTTATTCGTTCTCCTAGCAATTACTATACTCTTCATTATCTTAACAAAAAATAAGCAGCAAATGATTCAGACTTATTCTATTTCTACTTTTTTAGGCACAAGTTCCAATGATGAAGTTCTGGAACAAAAACAATCTCTCATTGAAAAAGTTAATAAATTTTTCGATGATAATGGTGTCGGGGATGATGGTATAGACGACAACGGTGGGGATGAGGGGGGAGAATAGTTACAATATTTGGATAATCGCAACAATGTTTTTTCTATAATTTAGCTCTGTTATTATTCATTGTTGATGTTCGTGTAGGTATTAGAATGAATAGGCGGAGAATTTCCGGTTAATGTATATAGTGGTAGCTTAAGATGCAGAAATAAGCGGAGATATTCCGGTTAACTGCTCTAAATAAGTCAAAATCCAAAGATTTGGATCATATAAGCGGAAAAATGCCCTTATTTATAATGGTATATAACAAATTTCCAATTTAGCCTGAATTTTTCCGCTTATTTTTCAAACACAGTGGAATCAACATCCAGTTTTAACAGAGCATGTAATTTAAGAATGAACGAATGGATTAGGTTTAATACTAAGTACGAAAAAGGAGGGATTATGATGGATGGAAAATATAATACAGGCGACGACGCGAATGTAGAAATGAAGAAGGCTCTAAGCAAAACAACACCTAGAAAGAATCCAAACATGAGTGAAGCAGAGTTTAAGATGAAATACCAGGGTAAGAAACAAATCTAACATAAAACAGGGGCAGGTTTCCCCCTGCCCTTTTCAAATGCGCAACTTGTATTAAAGTGTCTCATTGATTTTATTTAAGACTTTATTGCGTCTAGTATAAGCGAAGGAAATAATAATTTATCTCCTTGATTCCTAGGATCAAACTTTTTGGACCGAAAAATCACTCCATCTTCAGCATGCCAGTCATTAAAATGAAAGTTACCTGCTTCATCACAATACTCAAGTAAAGTAACTTTAAATCCTGCCTCTTCAAACATGTTAGATAGCGTTCGATAAGTATGGACCATTTTATGACTTGCAGCGGGATGATCTTTTGGACCTGGTCCACCGATTTTAACTATATTTTGATAATCCTCATCAGGAAAAAATCCATCTGGAACCGCACACCGGATATAACCTGCAGGCTTCAGGTATTGATAACAATTTTTCGCAGCCTGAACACCTTCTTCAAATGTTAAGTGCTCCCAAATGTGTTCAGCTAGTATAGCTGTAATGGAATTATAAGTAAACATACTAGCCCATGTGGTTTCATCTATTAAATTAAGCTCTTCTTCTTGTGTATGTACCCAGCCTGGGTTATTATTGTAATCCCCAGCTCCGATCACAACTTTGATTTCCTTCTCTCTTATCACCAGATTCTCCCCTTCGTCTCCTATTCACCTTTTCTGGCATCTCTTATTTGTTATAATTCAATCCAGAATCTTTTTATGATAGTTCCATCTTCTTCAATAAAATCTGAATCTGGTATACCTCCATTATTAATAATCGTTTTGAAGGAACCTGTATTATCCTCATTACATAAAACCAGCGCCTTTTTAATTCCTAACTCTTTAGATTTTTCAAGCGCCAATGACAATAATTTAGTCGCATATCCTTTTCTTCTCTCTGAAGGACGGATACCGTAACCAATATGTCCTCCACTATTTAATAGAATTTCTGTTAAACGGTGTCTTATATTTACAACACCCAGTATTCTTTTGTTTTCATTTATTAACCAAAATGTTGAATCTGGCACCCAGCCTTCAGGAAGATTATGTCCTTGCTCATTATCATTTAAAAATTGGACCATTGCCTCAAAGTTTGACGGATCTTTTTTGATAACCCAAGGTACCATATCCTCTTTGCTATCTAACCATTCTTCATAAAATGAGATGTATTCTTCCTTCAATTCTACCGTTGGTTTAATTAAAGATACTTGATGGTTTGAGTCTATTATCAATCTTTCATACGACAAATTATCGTCCTCTTTTTTCAATAAAAACACATCAGGATTACGTAGATTCCGCCAATCATCAAATCCGAACTCATTATTATAATGATTTAAAAGTAAAGACAGAAGGTTACCATGTGTAACAATAATGGTATTTTGCGCTTCATTGTTCATAGCTTCCTCTACTACACTTACGATACGATGCACTGCATCATAACTAGACTCTCCACCTTCAAACTTCAAATCAAAATCATCAAAGGTAGCGCTTAGCTTTTCAAGCCAGTCGGAAAGATTTTCGGAACTAAGTACACGTTCTGTTAATAAATCGTTCGTTTCAATTTCTAAATTTAGTCTTTTTGCAAGTGGTTCTATAGATTGGATAGTGCGCACAAACGGACTTGAGATAATTCGATTAATTGGAATATCTCTAAAGAACTCAGATAATGCGATAGCTTGTGTATGACCTTTATTTGTTAGTGGCGCTTCTGCTGGCTGCCCTTGGGCCTCACAATGTCGGATAAGATAAATTTTCTTCATAACTAGTCCTCCTATTTTCTATTTATTCTTCAAACGTCTTTCTGAACCCATAAAAAGGCCGATATCCCTGACCTTCATAGAATCTATGGGAGGAACTTGATGCAAGCATTTCTATTCTCGTTTTAGGATATAAACGATGTACGTACTGAAGTAACTCTTGCCCAATGCCTAATCCCCGATACTTTTTATCAATTAATAATTCACAAATGTAAAGTGTAATACATGTGTCGGTAAAACCTCGAATATAGCCTACTACTCCGTCACCTTCTGCATCAACAACGTATGAAACAGATGAATTTTCCCATGCCTGCCTCGTATCTTCATTCTTTTCAACTAAGTTATTCCAGCCTTCTTCTCGGTTTAACTCTTGTATTCTATTAAAATCACTCTCTTGATACTGTCGGATATGTATCTGATTCATTAAATAAACCTCGCCCAAAATTTCTCTACGGTTTGTATTTTATGATAGGCCTCTGCCTATTAAATTTGCTGAAACCGGAGTCGCTCCAAGTTCCCTTGCCCATATGGATAATTGCCCAATATGATGAACTTCATGCACAATAATGTGATTTACTACCTCTCCATATGTAAAACTCCTGCCATCATCCAATTCTAAAATCTGACTGCCCATTTCTTCCTTCCATTCTGTTACAAACTTTTCCACCTCTAGATGCCAGTCATTATGCAGTTTTATTACATCATTAATAGAGTGGTAGTCCTCTAATTTAAATTCATACTCCTTTCCCCCATTTAAATCGTTAATCCAATCATATTCAACCACAACAATATGTAATAAAGTATGGAGTATATTGCCGAATCCCCCCGTCCTTTTTTCTAATAACTGTTCAGTTGTTAACTGTTCACACCAATTAAACCAATCTTCTCGTACCTGCCAATTATAATAAAATAGCTGTTTCAAGTTTTACACCTCTATTTTGGTTTACTATTTTCTTATCCCCCTAGTAATACTCTACAAAATGGTCACTTTTTAATATGGGAACAGTTTGGTAGACATTTAATCTACTACAATGCTTCACATCAGCCCCAAATCCGCGTTCACGCAATTCCCGGCCGCTTCCACAATCCCAAATCAATGCTTCTAGTTTTGATCTTGTATGGTGAAATGCACCGATACAAACTTCTGCCTCCGGTGATTTTTCACCAGCTAGATAGGATAAAATAGCACCCGCACCTAAATAATCCTCTATCGCCGGACGAAGTGTATCTTCCTCTTCTTTTCCATTACTCCATAGTTCGCCGCAGGGGATCACCGTAACACTTGCATTCATTTGTAATCTCAATTGATTGGTAACTGCTGCTACAGATGAAGCATTTAGCAAAGAACCTATTAACAAAGCAGGCACTTTAGATGCAATCCAAGTACAAAATGCACCATTGAGTGAGGTAAGTACATACTTTTTATTTGTATGTTCTTCATTAAAGGATACAGGTGATAATGTAGGTTTCCCTGCTTTTGCTGCCTCTGCTCTTCCTAAAATATATTCGGCACTGATTTTTTGTGCGTAATCATTTCCATCTATATTAGGAGGATAGGGATAAATTACTGCACCATAATTTAAAGCTGATACAACCGTTGATGAGAAACTAAGGACATCAACAATAATGATGATGTCACCACGCTCAGCTGCCTCTCTAGCACCACGTCTGCCCCATTCCACACGACAAGTGTAAGGAGATTGATCAAACATGCAACTACCACCACCCTTATGTAAAAATATATTGATTAGGAAAGCCTTACCTCAAGTTGAAGTAAGGCTTAAACTATTACTCAATAATTAACATATCATTCTCATCAAATTTCCAGCTCTGTGCATAGGCAACTTCCCAATAGTACCCATCTGGATCTGAAAAATATCCGCTATAGCCTCCCCAAAATACCTTTTGTGGAAATTTTACAATCCTTCCTCCGGCTTGTTCAACAATCTCAAAAATTTGGTCAACCTCTTCCGCGGATTTTGCATTGAATGCGAGAGTAATTCCTGAAAAACCTTTGCCAGCAGGAGGATCGTTTTCATTGATATCCTTCGCTAGCTCATCTAATGGATACAATGCAAGTTTTGTACCACCATTTTTAAAGAAAACAATTCCTGGATTCTCATCTGTTACAGATGTTTCAAATCCTAGGGCACAATAAAATTCTAGAGACTGCAAGATATTTTTTACACCTAAAGTAATTAAGTTGATTCTGTTCATATTGAATCCTCCCGTTCTACTCCATAATAAATATTTAATATTTCATTAATCATTCTTTCTTTGCTATCTTCCATATCAAAGCTTTCATTCGTAAATTCGCCGCTGCAATTATCTTTTGTTAACCGAAAGCCTGTATAAATCAAATCCACAACTTCAACTTCAGATGTTGAATATCCACCAGTTCCAAATAAACTCACACATTTCTTAGATATCGGCGTTCGATTTCCCTTTGCATCTACATAATAATATTTATCTGTTACTGAACCATAATCCATATCGGGAGTAGAAGTAGCAAAATAGCCTTTATTATTAATCCTATGGACTTCGTACCCCTTTTCGGTTTCAACCTTCTGTGCTCCGTTGATATTGTAGAAAACAAACACATCGCCTTCATATCCTTCAGGAATCAAGTAAATATCGTTTGTTTTATTACTTTGGCTGGCTAGGAAGAGTGTGATAGAAGTTAAAGTACCTACTATTAAAATACTTAAGAGAATTTTTAGAAAGTGAGAAAATCGGCTTAGCTTTCCTAGTAAAACATATGAGAAGTAACACAATAGACATAAAACTACCAATATAGGAGTTATGGTAAACAAATTGTATAAAAAGCTCTCCCCAATTGAGAAATAATAGGTATCAGGGTCTCTTTTAGCAGATGGTGTATAGCTAAACAAAGAAAATATAAGTGTAATTACAGACGATAGACTCACAGATGTAAGACTAACTTTTAGGATTCTCATTTATAAAAATTCCCCCTAAAAACCATAAAGTTATATATTCATCATATTATCCACATAATCCTTCCTTTAAAAAGAAAATGCTTTACCCCTCTTAGAAGTAAAGCACCATCCTTATAATTCATCTAATATGTTTTGACTCTTAGGATTTTCGGTAAAGGTCAAGACCTCTTCAACAGGTTGATAGGATTCACCATAAAAATGTTGATCCTTGTAGGTATGAATCTTATCATATGTTTTTCTCATCGCTTCAAATATCAGCTCTTCAGCCTCTTTATTTGGTGCCCAGTAGAGGATTTCCATTTTATTAATCTCATTTGTGGCTAGCGACCGTCTTTCATATCCGATTGAGTTTGCGTGTTCAAAACCTTCACGTTTATAAAAATGAAGCCTTTTTCCACTATCACTGTCTTCATAGTTAATAGGTTCCACTTCCAGAATAATAGGCTTACCTTTTTTCCTCATTTTTTCGATAAGTTTATGACCTAGCCCCTGCCCTCGTGCATTTTTTGATACAAACAGATAATCAATAAAGACAAAATCATCTAACTCCGCATACATCAACACATGATTCGGACCTTCATCCTTATGATAGATATCGGAACGCTCTTTCAGCAACGTTTCCATATGCTCTCTTGACTTCATTTCTTCAACAGGAAAATATTGATTTAACTTCTCATACCAATGCATTCTGCTGCTCCTCTACTAAGTGTCTTAATGAGGAAAGTATGTGTGGATTTTCCATTTTTCATACTAAAAAAGGTTTATTTTAAAATCAGAAGGTCTAAAAATTCTTGCTCTGGTTTCATCAATTTTATACCCTTTTCAGATTGTAGATACATTCCTTTATCGCCTTCATAAAGGACATTTATTTTTATATCAGCATACTCTATTACCAATGTATTTTTTCGGCTTTCTACCTCTTTATTCCAATCCATCGCTTCGTTAATGGAACTGGAGATTTGTTCGATCACTGATTTATCTGTTATTTTCGTACAGTTTTGATTAGCAGCACTTTGATAGATACATATACTTTCTGGGGCTGAATGGATCCAATTCGTTGAATGGATGATATCCGTTTTATCAAACATGACCTCTGTTTGGTTCTCAGTTTCATTATATTGAGCAGAAATCCATAACTCACCTTCAAAACCATCTTTTCTCCAACGAGTCCTAAACCCACTCCAATCATTTTCAGCATGTTTATCGTCTAGTGCCGATTCCACATGTGCCAATTCCCACCCTAGATAAGGAAGTTCCTCCATATAAAAATAAAATATATTTCTCCAGTGATCATCCTTCATAATATATTGGTGTTCCGTCGGTTCTAAGCCATCGAATAAAGGTATATCAATATGTTCCTCAGGAATAATTGACATCCCTTGATATGTTTCGTCTGTTAGTTTTTGAATCGAATACCCACTAATAATAAGAAGGATTACAACAACCCCTATTATTCTCCAGTTTTTCTTGCTCATAGTTCCCCCATTTTTCATGAATCTTTATCTCTAAATCATCTAACGTTTTATTGATAATATTCTACAAACTTCCACAAAATTCCTTCTTATTCTCATATGACTGTAGAATAAAAAAGGATTGACATTGAAGACAATCCTTCCTTAATCACTCTTTGATAGGATACTATCGTTCTTATAACTTTTAGGGAGAATAAAAGACTTTTGTCCCAAATAAGTATTAAACTATTCAAAACACCGAATGATTCAGACTGCCACCAGCGATTCCTTGCTTGGCCTGTCCGAATGTCCCCCTGATTCAGACTTCCATTGTCGATTTCTTCTTTGCCCAGTCCGAATCGATTCCTATTTTCCTATTGAAAATCCTTGAAATAGTCGTCCGCCAAATGGTTGTAGGCTATCATCAACCATTGTAATAATTTTATTTTTATCTCCCGTTTTATAAAAAATATCAAATGCCTCTACAAACTGACATGCAAACGTTTCATCATAATTCCTTAATGCACGTACTATCCATTTAGAAGTACCAATCCATTGTCGATTCGTTCTCAATACAAATTCGCTAACTAATTCAGCAAGTGTATTGGCAATAAATATATCTTCTGCTCTATTAGTACTGCCTATAAAATCATCAAGTGTATCTGTAATAAAATAACGTTTAATTTTGATGGTTCCAGCTGACCACTCTTCTGGCCCCTGATCTAATAACTCTTTAGCCTTCTGTTTAATTGGACCAATGATTTCATTACCTTTTATGACAATACCCTCCGAAACCATTTTAGGCAATGAAGGTCTGGCCCTTTCGCAATCACTTTTAAAAAAGTCCTTATAAGATGTTAAATTATGTACAAAAATCTCTATATTCCAACCATATTCAATCACTGACTCTCTATATGCAGATTTGAGATTACTGTCAAATATCACAATATCAAGGTCAGATGTTTCTGTGGCTTCACCTCGAACGACACTCCCGGCCAATAGGGCTCCAAGACAATTCGGGAAATGGTTTAAGGTAAACAGTTTGGCTGCGTTGTAAGCTTCCATTCTACTAATCTTCCTCACCTCAATTCCTTATAGTTCTTTTTATATAAAATTCACAGTTTTCAGATGGGTTATATCTCCCTCTAACACAACTTTTAATTCATTTTCATGCATTTCTACAATAGTAAGACTTGTGTCATGGATATAGGGTGGGTCCCATAAGGTTTCAATGGGTGAATTCTTAAAAAATGTAAATAAACACTTGATTACTACAGAGTGAGTAACAATTAATATATTTCCAGATTTATATTCTTTTTTGATTCGATTTAAAACCTGAATAGCTCTTGCTCGTGTTTCTTCGAACGTTTCTCCTCCATCAATTGTAAATTGATGGGGTGTGTTCCAGAATGACTCAAACTCTGTTTGATACATTTCTTTAATGGATGAATGTGTTTTTCCCTCCCACTCACCCAGTTTAATTTCCCTTAGATTCTCATCGTAAATGACAGGAATATCTCTATCACCGCAAATTAAATTAGTAGTAGCCTTTGTCCTGCCACTAGGACTTGAAAAAATAGCAGCAAACTCTGTTTCTTTTAATCTTTCACCTAATGATACAGCATTTTTTATACCATTTTCTGTTAGATTTGAATCCAACCATCCTTGCATTCTTTTTTCTCTGTTCCACTCGGTTTCACCATGTCGTGTTATGTATAGCGTTAACATAAAATCTCACCTACAGCTTCAATTATTTTCATTTTTGTTTCCATTAACTTCGTTTCAACTTCAATAATAACGTCATCTTCTGAATAGAAATCAGCAAATGATTGACCATTATATCTAGGTACAACGTGCATGTGATAATGAGTTAATTCATTAAAAACCCCGCCATTTTGGCAGATAGTTATACCATCCGGATGATAAAGTTTCTTTATTGCCTTTGATAAAAGAATAGATGCCTTCATAATTGAATTTGCTGTTGTTTCGTCAAGTTCTTCTACGTCATATACATGTTTTTTAGGCAAAATCATAATGTGACCTTCATTGAATGGCTCATGATCTAAGAAACAACATACATGCTCATCTTCAAAAACAACATGAACAGGTAGATGTTTATTTGCCAAATTACATCCTAAACATTCCATTTTGACACAACCTTTTATTTTAATAATTCTACTTTAACAAAAAAAAGGCCGGCATCATCGACCTTTATAAAATATTTTGGAGTGCATCTAAAATAGATATGATAAATTGGTAAATCAACGTGAATAGTTGTGAAAAGAAATCAAACAAGGAATCCAGCATAACAATCATCCTTCCATAACATCCTGTCATAGTTTATGCAAACTAGGACAAGTATGAAACGGATAAACGTGTACTTTCTTTATAATACAAAAGAAATAATGCTCTGGCTGATACTAACAATGAGAATACTTTGACCAAAACCACTAATGATACCTGTTGTTAACCTGAGTGGATTATTACTCATTCGAATTTGCCTTTTTTGAGTCCATCCATCCAAAACCATAGGAAGATTTAATACAATCCCCAGCCAAAGTGGAATATACAATTCAAATATTAAGAATAAGGGAAAAAATAAATACCCCAATAATATACCCGTGCACCGTGCACATAATGGCAGCGTATGCCCTTTTATGGTTAGACTTCTAGACTTCATCCGATGACAAGGTACAATATCTGTTAGCCACCTTAATTTAATTACAATTTGGTCCGCAGTCACAATCTGGTCCCCCATCACAATCAGATTTACCGTCACAATCCGGAGTGCAGTCAAAGGTCGGGCAATCTGGAGTACAATCATACTTCTTCTTTTTTCGATACTTTTTACTTCCATAATAAAAAAGGATAAACACGAGCAATAAAATACCTGCTACCGTACCAATAATGCCAAATACCATTTCACCATTTAGTAAAAATGAGGTACCAACCACAAATGAAATAATCATAGTTGTTAGCAACAGAAAAAACATCTTCTTCACCTTTTTCTCGATTAAATTCTCTTAGTCTTATAGATTATTATTCCTTCAATTCATCTACCCCTATCAATCTTAAAAACTCCATACATTAGCCCCATAAAAAATTCCAATATTAATTTATATTCAACCTGAGATGGCTATAACCTTTTTCTAATGAAAGAAAAAGGGAACAGCTCCTTTACGCTGCTCCCTTAACGAATCTAAAATTCAGGTAGTCGATCAAGATTGTTTTCTTTTATCCCATCTGGTTCGCTTCGAATGATATCTCTTCCGTATTTATGAAAAACATCTACATGTGCGATTTGTCCTGATTTTGCTTCTGTCAATGCAGTAATGTAGTCCAGCTCTCTGCCGTTACTTGTTTTAAAGGCGATAATATCCCCATCATCATTTTTCCTAACCGCTACAAATTCCTCTTTTCCATCTGGATTATCATTCGCTGCCTCTACCTGTGCTTGCTGCTCACTTTGCTGCTTATAATCTTCATAAATTTTCTCATAGTTCTTTTCTTCCATCGTTTCCACCTCCGAACGTATGTTAGTATTTTGAGGA
The DNA here is from genome assembly GCF_030348765.1 of Neobacillus sp. CF12. Classification (GTDB taxonomy): domain Bacteria; phylum Bacillota; class Bacilli; order Bacillales; family Cytobacillaceae; genus Neobacillus. Next base: position 2,996,769 of record NZ_JAUCEU010000007.1, read on the forward strand.
TAAAGGGAAATAAATATTCAAAATACACAAAACTGACAAAAAAGGCCCATTATCTAACGTGGTATAATTTACCTAATTGGGGGCGATTAAAATGGAATCAAATAAGGAAAATGTTTGGTTTTTTATTAAAGATTCTCAACAACAAGGACCTGTTTGTTTATTTGAATTAAAGAAGTTAATCGAACAAAGGATATTAACTGGTGACACCTTTGTTTGGAACAAATCAATGGACTGCTGGCAAATGGTAAAAAGTCTTGAAATTTTTTCAGAAAGCATTTTTAAATCAACAAGAATCCACCTACTCCCTGATAAATTCAAAACAAAAGTAGAGTATGAAGAAGCCACCTATCCAAATGGCAGACCTTATGTCCGGTACCTTGCTAGATTTTTCGACCTTTCCATATTCTCCATAGTTTTTATCATTTCTATCTCTATTCTTTTTCCAACATTCATTGCAGAAACTTCAAATTTATTCATATTTATCATTAGTTTAATTCTCTGGATTATCGTTGAACCTGCCATCATTGCTATTTTCGGAAATACTTTTGGAAGGGTTTTCTTAAATACAAAAATCAAAAGCGTGAATGGCGAAAACCTCAATTTCAAAACTGCCTTTAAGAGGAGTTTTTTTGTAAATGTTTTAGGTATGGGACTTGGAATTCCTATATTAAATTTTATTTGTTTCTTTTTATCTTATCGGGATTTAAAGGTTCGTGGAATGTCCACTTGGGACCATAAAATTGGAACCGTTATCTTATATGGAAAGGTTAGTATATCAAGGCTTTGTATTGCTGGAAGCCTTCCAATTGGAATGTTGGCAGCAGGATTTTATATTTAGAGATAATAAAAGTTTCATCTCCTTTTTTACATGACTCCTATTAATCGGTAATAATAGGAATATTAATGTTTATTAAGTTGGAGTGAAGTAGTTTGATGAATTTCGATAAATTCCATCTGCCTATAAAAAATGGAGAGATACTTTCAGAAATAACAGGTAAAAAACTTGATATAGAAAGGGTCATCAAAGAAACAGATCAACTTTTCCATCAATGCCGTGGGAATGAGCCTGTCCCTCAATTCAATAAAGCACCAATACATATTCCTCTTTCGAAAAAGATATTCGAGAGATTGTTTCGATTATTTGCCAAACCCTATAGCATTATGGAGCCTACACAGATTTACGTCAATTCTAAAGGAAATGTTTATCCAGAATGGAAGATTAAACTAGATGATGAGTACGAAAACTTATTAAGAAAAATCACTAGAGAGGTAAATATCGAAGACTTTGGCGGGGTAGGGGACGGAAAAACAGATAACACTGTCGCTTTTAAAAAAGCAATAGGAAAGGGTTTTGTTAAAGTAAAGGTTCCAGAGGGCATCTTTATAACGAAAGGAATTGCTTTGTCATCTTGGACCTGTCTCGTAGGATCTGGAAAGGGCAAGACAACGATTAAACTGCATGACGCAGCTCCCAAAGGGACTCGATTAATTACCAATGCCAACCATTGGAAAGGAAATCATCATATATTTGTTCAGGGAATGAGTCTAAATTGGAATGTCGAAAGGCTTGGGGATGTAAAAAAGACAAGTACTTGGGGCAATCATTCAAGCTGTTTAACATATGCAAATGTCACCTATGGCTGGGTTAAGGATGTTGAAGCGATTAATCCAGGACTTCATTGCTTTGATATATCCTCAACCTTATACAATTATGCAGGAGATGGATTTCTTGCCAAGGGTGGGAGCCAATATGTTTGGCTTGATAATCTAAATGGATTTGGATTTGGTGATGACGGAGTAACCACCCATCATAGCGAGTACCTATTCATTTCGAATTCTCATATGTGTGATCCGAGTGGCCGTGCCCATCAGAAAGGTTCATCAAACTCAAATGGGTTTGAAGTGGATGATGGTTCAAGAAATGTCCTCATGGTTAATAATTCAACAGCACGGTGCTTTGGTGGTATTGAAATCAAGGCACATCAAAATTCATCTGCTGCCTCAAACGTGAAAGTTGTCGGGCATATCTCTGTAAATGATAACCGGTCCTTTAACTTTCGTCATATCGGACACCACAAAAGCACAGATACTGAGTCAAAATCTGCCTATAATATATCTGCTGTAAACCTTGCCGCCATTAACCCGATTTTCACTGAATTATATAAGGACTCCACTCCGCGCGGCTTAGTAGTTTCTGCTTATAAAAATGTCGTCATCAACCATTTAACATTGATCGGCGACCCAGACTACGACTATAAAGAGAACCCGGTTATTGCGATACAATACCGAGCAAGGAATGTGGTGTTAAATAATATTTCGGTCAGAGGGTTTAAAAGTGCTAGTGCAGATATTAAAGTTTATGGGGGAGAAAATCGGGCTGATTCTGTCTCAATCAATCATATTGATGTTAATGACTCTGCCTCAATGGCAATAGATATAGGTAAAGATACGGAAGATGTTCAGATACACCAAGTGATGAACTAGAAAAAGCGTCATATCATTTATGACGCTTTCCTTCTTTTTCAACTACAATTTCGTCAACCAGCTTTTCAGCAACTCTTCGATACAAATTACTCATGTGAACAAGCGAAGAAATCATCAATACCTGCTCAAGGTATGGAGCGTTTCGGTCCTCCATTTTTGCAACTTCTTCATTAACATCCTTTACCCGCTCATTAATATCTTCATTAAAATCAGTTACGTTTTTTTTCGAGAGGTTTAAATAACTAGTGTAAAAAGAATCAATCTCTATATCCTCTTTGATAATCCTTTTATTTATCCCATCAAGTGTTATTTGAATATCGTTAATGGAAAGAGCGCCTTTTAATTGATAAATTAAACTCATCAAAATCAAATGCTCTTTTGAGTACTTCTTATTTTTTATCGGAAAAATTAGTTTCCCTTTTGCATAGTTATTAATCATCGTTTTCGTAAGAATCTTCTCTTCGTCATTACGTTTTGAATCTGCAAATTTATTTTCAAATAACTGAATCACCTGATCCATATATAAATCAATATTAGGTATTTCATCTACCATAAGGTTTGATTCAAGTCCTAGTTGGTCAATTATTTCATTGATTTTTCCCATAATTAAAAACCCCGATCATAGTTTTCTCTGATTAATATTATATCGTAACAGTTATTCGTTGACTAGGTGATGTTTTACGAGTATTATTATAAGTAGTTATTAAAACTACATCATGTATTAGGAGGGTTTTTACTTGAGCAACTTTATTCGGGAACCAATTAATGGACTGACTCATTTAACTGGAGCATTGTTATCGTTTATAGGACTTCTTGCGATGGTGATCAAGGTGTCAAGTACCACCTCGTCAACGATGGCCATTACGGCAGTTATTATTTTTGGTGTTAGCATGATCCTCCTTTATTCTGCTTCCGCCACCTACCATATGGTAATTGCTAAAGATCATGTAATTGCTTTTTTAAGACGACTCGATCACTCAATGATTTTTATTTTGATTGCAGGTACCTACACACCGTTTTGTTTTATTAGTTTAAATGGAACAACCGGAAACATTTTATTTTCAATCATAGCTGCGGTAGCATTAAGTGGCGTAGTTTTTAAGATGGTCTGGTTTAGTTGTCCGCGCTGGATTTCAACCGCATTGTATCTTGTTATGGGTTGGATGATTGTGTTTGTTTTCTCACCTTTAGCAGGGAGCATGGCTTCTATGGGGTTATTTTTATTAGTACTCGGGGGTGTTTTTTATACAATAGGCGGTGTCATCTACGGGGCAAAGCCAAAATTCCTCCAATCCAAATATATGGGCTTTCATGAGATATTTCACATCTTTATCATGCTTGGGAGTTTATCTCATTTCTTCTGTGTTTTCTATTTTGTTATATAAATTGAAAAACGCCCCTAGAGGCGTTTTTTACTTGTATTATGAGTTCTTTTTAGTATCTCTTGCAGCTTGTTTCCTTGCTTTCTTACTTAATCCTTGTTCTGCACCAAATTCCGTATCTGCTTTACTTCCACCAGTATGAGGCTGATTACGATTGTTGTTTTTATTGGTCATTGTTTGTATTTCCTCCTTTATATGTATGTTGGGCTAGCAACATCTTTTATACTGCTTTAAAAGGTAGGGAATTATACCTATTTTTCTTTAATTCTTTATCGCAAGAAAGTATTTTACGTGAGGATTAAGTACTATAATAATTTGTACTTCTTTAATAAGAACCAAGGAACTCGGTTGGAAGTTCGGTTTCGATTACTTTATTTTCGTAGTAAACTCGGTATGCCTTGCTGGTTGGTCTTGAACTGACAATTTTACTTATTTCTTGTTCGATGTAATGAAATGCAACCCCGTCATCTGCTGCTATTCCAGCTTGGATTTTCTTAGACTCAATGAGTTTATGATAGGCAGGTCTTCTATCCACTTCCCCATCATAATGAGGGCAATTACTGCCTTTTAAGAAGCCCAGGCAGTTGAGAGGCTCTAATCCTTCGCCATAGGAATCGGTTACACCTTCCTCGAACCAACAGATGGAACCCGCACTAATCCCTGCTAAAAGTATTCCTTGATTCCAAGCTTTTCTCAAAATGGTGTCTAATCCCCAATCTTTCCACAATGCTAATAGATTCTTTGTATTTCCGCCGCCAACATAAATAATATCTTTTTCCAAGATGAAACTCTCTAAATTCCTGGTCGGAGGTCTAAATAATGAAAGATGTGAAGGACTGCAGGTTTGATTTTCGAAAAAGTCATAGAACCTTTGAATATAATCTTCTGAATCGCCACTTGCAGTGGGGATAAAACAAATTTTGGGGTTGTCTTTACCTGATTGTTTAAGAATATAAGAATCTAATAATGTATTTTCTGGTTCCATTGAGAAACCGCCTCCGCCAAGTGCAATAATTTGCCGCATATTTTTCCCCTCCAGTTTAAAATTTTATTTATATGCTTTTATCCCATTTTCAAATGTTTCTACATCATCATTATCCACCCCATGTAAGGCTTCCTGTAACGCAAATGTACTTCTATAAAACCTGACTCGTTCGGCTATTTCGGTTCCATTTGGGTACAACTTCAAACACATAGTAAAAAAATCTTCCCCGTAACTGGATAGTATTCCTGCAAAGTCATATGCCGGGTCACCTATATCACTGCCGCCAAAATCAATGATTCCCGAAATATTATTGGTAGTTGGATCCCATAAAATATTTGTTGCCCCAAAGTCACCGTGGACCAAAGATGTTTTTAAGCTAAGAGACGTTTCACTGTTTAGAAAAGTTTCAAAAGAATACGCGATTTGTTGTTGTGCTTCTATCCTCATAAAAGGATAAAGTTTATCTTGTATTCTTTGATAAAGGTCGACCATTTCCTCACGAGGATTGGTTTCCTCTAACGTCAGTTTATTTTTAGGTATTGAATGAATTTCAATAAGGAAGCGAACCAACTGTGTTGCAAGTCTTATTAAAACTTCTTCACTTTGAATGTTTCCGAGACTTTCTTTCCACAATGGTGATCCTGAAATTAGTTCATAGCCAACAAAGACCTCGCCCACTTCTAATTCTTTAAAAGATTGATAGAATGGACTTGGAATTGGAAGAGATACTTTATCTTTAATTGCTTCTAATATATCAGTCTCTTTTTTTAGATTGTCTATCCCCATACGATACTTTGGAAATCTAAAAACGATTGATTCATTTATAATAATTACATCATTATTTTGGCCCATTTCATTCAACCGGCAATCCCTAATAGAAAGGCTTGGATAAACTTGTTTAATATGCTCAATATATTTCTCCATTGTTTTTACTCCCTTTTAACTCAACTCATATCTTGACAAAACGGCAGACTAAACCATTGGGATTTAGTCTGCCTAATTCTCTTACCAATTTATATTGGCGTCTGGCGCCTTGTCTGCTACGAGATTTAATTGAATATTATGCTCTAGATATGCCTTTAAACCAGAGAGTACCATTGTATACCCTCCCATTGAGTCAATGGCTTGGCTGACCATTTCATCCCCACTTCCAGAAAAGCCAAAGTTCGTAATAGAAACAAAGGTTTCATTATCTGTTCGAGGAGTAAATACCCACTCAACCTGGGTCCCATTGGTCCATTCAATTCTTATTACCTTGTTTTGCTCTAATTCCTTAACATACAAGTCATCGCCAACACCATACATCTCCCAATCCCATCTAACCTTTTTACCTTCTTCTAATCTCCCGCTGCTTTTGGTGAACCAGAATTTTGTAGTGATTTCAGGATTGATAAAAGCTTCATAAACTTCCTCAACTGGTCTACGAATTAGCATTTCTGCTGTTACAACGGGTGTTTCGTTTAGTGTTATCATTCTTAGTGCTCCTTTTCCTTAATTCATAGCTTTCTACCACTATGTTTTCTAATTGGATGATTTTTAAAACTAAGTTCTTTTACTACTTTTTCTGACACTCGATCGGCGATTAACTGATATCCAGCTGGATTAGGATGTAAGGAGTCGCTGAAATAAGTGCTTTTTGGTTTGTCTTGAAATAGGTCAAGGGTAGGAACGTAGTAAGTCTTTTCAAAATCTACAGCCACATTATCTATCTCGTCGTTCCAATTTTCTATCGTATTTAAAATTTCCTGTTGATTTGGATATTCCACATAGGGGTGGTATAAACCTAAAACAAAAATGGGAGCAGCCGAATTTTTAATTCTAATATGTTCAAGGATTTTATAAAGATTCGTTTTGAATTTACCTTTACCCTCATTTACTTTTTTTACATCAAGTGGATAAAATTGATGATTGGCACTCTGCCTAAAATCATTTGTTCCGATGTAAAGAATAATATAATTGGCCTTTTCTATTTGCGCGTTGGTTTTTTTATCCTGCAGTTGTTCGATAACTTTATCGGAAGAATACCTTGGTATAGCGAAGTTACTCACGTTAACAGGAGTATTTTGTATATCTTCCAATTTCACTTTAACTCCTCCTATGTATCCCTTTTTTGCCGGGTCCCCTATACCATGTGTGATAGAATCACCGAGGGCTACAAGGTTAAAGACCTTTGTACTACTAGCCGAAGAACCACGAATACCGGTATATGTACCAAATAGAATCAGAAATATGCAGAGTAAAAAGATAAAATTTTTCATATTAAAACTCCCAGTTGTGTTGACTTATTTAGGAGTTTTCCCAGTGGCACCTTCACTCATGTAGTATCAATAAGAATTAACTCCAGATTGGTATTCAGTTTGTTATTTAACCCAATGATGGGACACGAAAATATGCTAGGGGGTCTTTCAGATCCTCTGTAAAAACACCCGTATTTCTAAGGACTGCCTCTGCAAAATTTAAATAGTTTGACCCCGTCGATGTAATGACATTTTTATCAATAACAAGATGTTCTTTTACCTGATTTTTTGGAACTAATACATGACTGTATAAAGGATCGTCAGTGTCTATCGAAGCTGTATACTTTACTTCTTCTAGTATGCCTGCAGCACCTAAAATAGCAGGACCTCCACAAATTGCAGCAATTTGTTTCTTTTCTCTATAAAAATGCTGCACTATTTTCTTTAGGTTCGAGTTATCAAGAAGAGGGGCTGGGTTACCGCCAGGAATGATTAATACATCAAAATTTTCAGGATTCACTTGATCTATCGTTAAATGGGGAATGACCTGAAGTCCTGCACAAGACTGAATAGGTCTTATTTCATTTTCAACAGTAAAAGAATTTATCTGGTACTTTGAATCTATACAGGTTAATAAAATCATGACTTCAAAATCAGCAAACGTATCATAAGTTAATAAAAGTGCTTGTTTCATATTTACCGCTCTCCTTTTGAGTTCGGGATAATGGTTTGCATAAAGGATGAAGGATTTAGTTCTTCACTTTCAATGACAATAGCTGTTAAGCCTCTGGTTGTCTTCGTTTCGTGCCATTCGTCTTTTTCCCAAAACACAGCGTCTCCAGGCTGGACATTGAAATATTCTTCCTGATTAATACTTACCAAGCCTTCTCCACTTAATATTAACAATAGTTGAGGGCAAACTGCTTGGTGATAACCTATCAAGCCATTTTCTCCTAAATGCATACAACCTATTGAAGCAGCTTTGTTTGTTTGGATAATTCTCGACATAATAAAATCGGAATTAAACTTTGAAATGTTCTTACCACTTTCTTTATTAAAGTTAAAAAATTTCATATGATGTCGTACCTCCATAACTATCTATATCTCCTACATATTCAAGAAATTTATGAAATAATCCTTCAAAAAATAAAGTCATATAAATAAAAGAGGAACCCCATTTATCGCGGGACTCCTCTTCTATGCTTTTACTTCATCAATAATTCTGTTAACTCCTCTTGCAGCACAATTGCATGATTATATACAGGATCCTTGGCACCATAAAGGAGAGTAACTCGTCCCTTTGATGTCATTGTAATAATTTCATTTATTATCTTTTGTTTTTGTTCATCCGTACGCAATTCCTCTATGTACTTAACACGAAACTCCTCAAACAACTCAGGCTTGTGGCAAAACCATTTTCGAAGTTCTGGACTAGGAGCAACCTCCTTCTGCCAAGCCGTCAACTTAGCAGCCTCCTTCGAAATTCCACGCGGCCACAAACGGTCCACTAAAATACGAAAACCATCAGACTCATCACACGGCTCATAAACCCTCTTCAAGAAAAAATCCTCCACACGAACCCCACCATATTAAGCTTTTTGGGATAGTGTCCATCCCAGGTGGACACTGTCCACGGACGGTGACAGGCACCAAACTCATTATCTTTAGTCCTCATCCTTGATGTCGTGGTCTTCTGGGATGGGTTCACTTAGGATTTCTTCTACTAGGTGTTTGTATTTTTCGATTTGTTTTAGGTGGCTGTTGAATTGTTCTTTGTTGATGATCCACCCTTCTCCATCATGGATGGCGCGAATTTTTTTTTGTTTGATTAGGTCTTCTACTGTTGATTCTGGCATTGATAAATATTCTGCTGTTTCTTTAATTGTTAGATACATTTTATTTCTTTCATTCCTTTCATCCTGCCACTCCTGGACGGTGGTTAAGGAAGTTTTGGTAAGCGAAACCTCTTACCTCTTCCTCCTTAAAGTGCTTTAATAATTCATTAATAAGATTTTGTGTTTTTGAGGCGTCCTCTAAATCCTTGATAAACGTTGCTATTCCATCAAAATCCGAGCCTAATCCTATATGGTTCACACCACCTAATGTACAAAAGTGGTCGATATGCCTTATTAGGTCATTAATGGTCACCACACCTGCTTCTTTTACAAAGGGAGGATAATAAACAACATGAACCATCGCATTTCTTTTAAACATTGCTATCGCTTGTTCATCTGTTAAATTTCGAAGATGATTACAAACACTTCGAGAATTGGAATGGCTCGCGATTGGATATTTGGCTAACTCGATAACCTCCCAAATCCCCTTATCACTTAGGTGAGAAATATCTGTCAGGATTTGATGTTCATTATTAAACTGAACAATTTCTTTACCAAATAGCGTAAGACCGCCTCCCCGCGGTTCTCCTGCACCGTCTGCTGCTAAATTAGCATTATTCCATGTTAAACCAACAGACCGAACACCCAACTGATATAGGATGTGAAGTTTTGTTATATCGTTTCCAATGGCATCGACTCCCTCAAGGGTTAGCATCGCGCCTATTTGACCGATATTGATTTTTTCAAAATCTGACCAATCTTTAATATGGATCATATCAGGATTTTTGCCTAGTACTTCCTTATAAAAATAATCAATTTGTACAAGAGCCTCTTGAAATTTCTGGTCTGAGGGAATATCGGGCTCAATAAAAATTGCAAAACACTGCACCTTCACTTGCCCATTATGCAATCGAGATTTATTCGTCTGCAATTCCTTTGCATCAGCAAACTGCAGCGTGCCTTTCCCCTCAGAAAGTTTAAGTAATGCATCACAATGGAGGTCAATTAATTTCATGATGAGCCGACTCCTTTTTTTAAAAATTTTATCATAAATAACAGTGAAAGGTTAAATAAGGGATTCATATTAACCAAATTCTAGTATTGTTATAGTAATTAATTACCAGTAAAAACAACATTTAGAATATTAAAAATTACCTATTAAGAATAGTAAATAAATAGTAGAATTTATGTATAGACTATATTGATGGAGGTGAATTTACCTATGACAAATCAACCACTTCATTATGATGGAAGTATTCAATACAATGAAAGTTCCACTGCTAATTCTACAGTAAATGAGCCGTTTACATTAACGGACGAAGTGCGTGCAAACATTAGTGGAAACCCTTACTTCAGTGAAAATAATAACTAAAAAATAAAAGGAGTTTGCACAGAAGCAAATTCCTTTTATTTTTGGTCAATATCTGTTTTTATATCTGCATATACTTACATTCATTGCACAAACTAGAATGCAGCCTAGATACAGAAAGGATAGATACGGAAATGACAAAAGTATTGTACATTACAGCTCATCCTCATGATGATACTCAATCTTATAGTATGGCAGTAGGAAAAGCATTTATTGATACTTACAAAGAAGTGAATCCTGACCATGAAATTATTGATGTTGATCTTTACAGAGTGGATGTTCCACAAATCGATGTTGATGTCTTCAGTGGATGGGGAAAACTTCGATCCGGTACGGAATTTGAACAGCTATCAACGGAAGAAAAAGCAAAGGTTGGCAGACTATCTGAGATTTGTGAACAGTTTATTACTGCGGATAAATATATTTTTGTAACACCATTATGGAATTTTTCCTTCCCGCCTGTCATGAAAGCCTATTTAGATGCAGTCTCAGTTGCAGGAAAAACCTTCAGGTACACGGAAAAAGGTCCAATTGGTCTACTCACAGACAAGAAGGCTTTACATATTCAAGCCCGCGGAGGTATCTATTCAGAAGGACCTGCTGCAGCTATGGAGATGGGTCATCGGTATCTAGATATTATGATGCAGTTTTATGGAGTCCCATCCTTTGAAGGTTTATTTGTTGAGGGCCATAATGCAATGCCTGACAAAGCACAAGAAATCAAAGAAAATGCTATTGCACGTGCTAAAGACTTGGCACACACTTTTTAATGCCAAGAGAGCCAACACCTTACGTTGGCTCTTTTGTTTTTAGGACAATTTACTCTAATACTGTTTATAACCCTTTTTTATTTTACGTGCAGAGTTCACTTTTTAGATGCGAAACAGTTTGATATTCCTTAATATTTTCGTAGAAAGACTGGTTCTTTTCCAAATAATTTCCTTCTGATTAATTCATGTGAATCACTTAAAACATGTTCAATGGCTTGTGTGGAGTTTCCAAGGATTCTTAGTGACAATCCAGGAACCGCCAGCATGGAAATACCAATTCTCACTCCGTCATGAGGATCTAACACTTCATAAAGTTCTTCTAAAAATCCCATGTTCATTCGCTCGTCCATCACGATCATCGTCCCAAAGTGTGTATATCCCTCCATATAACCAAATCCTGTTATATCTTCATCAGGTTCTAGTTTGACATGATCGAATAAAACAATTTGCCTTTCCAAGTATACTTCCATCTTCGATTGTAGTAGATTATAGCGAAAAAGGGTGCCATCAGGTGCCCAACCTGGGGTAAATATGTCTGAACAAATAAGCGAAGCACCTTGCTCCATCCTAACGATCATCTTTTGTTTGAAACAGGACCCCTCATATGCGATAACCGGATCTGGCAGATATTCTAAGAGACTTCCCTTTTTCAAATGAATGTCCATCTCTTGAATAGCTGGCTTTGACCTAGTTTTATAAATCTTCGTAGAGGATTGCGTGGTTAACAAAACTTCCGCATCCTTTTCTAAAACAATAGAAATCTTATAAGAATCGCCGTCAATATAGCCCCCGCCAGGATTCATTAGGTACCCATACGCCTCTCCACTCGAAGTCAGATATACTGGCCTGGTTATTTTAAAAGCACCTTCTGAATAGGTTTCTTTAAAGATTGTTTTCTTATTTTTCTTCGCAGCTGATAATCTTAGGTATCCTGTTTGCTTTCCCACTTATCCCAATCCTACTAGTAATGCATTTTTCTTAAGCCACTCTACGACGAGATCTAGCCCAGTATCAGTTTTTAAATTGGTAAAGATATACGGCTTCTTCCCTCTTGCCGCCTTCGTATCTTCCTCCATGACCTCGAGGCTTGCCCCGACATATGGTGCTAAATCGATTTTGTTAATAATAAACAAGTCTGATTTAATCATCCCTTGTCCGCCTTTACGCGGAATTTTTTCCCCTTGAGCGACATCGATGATATAAATAGAAAAATCAACAAGCTCCGGACTAAAAGTCGCAGCCAGGTTATCACCCCCGCTTTCAACAAAAATGATTGAAAGGTCCGGATGATTTGTCTTTAATTCCTCAATGGCTGCAAAATTCATCGAGGCATCCTCACGTATGGCGGTATGAGGACAACCGCCAGTTTCAACCCCAATAATTCGATCTGCTGGAAGAACACTATTTTTTATCAAAAACTGCGCATCTTCTTTTGTATAAATGTCATTGGTCACAACGGCAATCTTAAATTCATCATTTAGGTATCTCGTTATTCGTTCGACCAGCATTGTCTTACCTGCCCCTACCGGTCCGCCAATTCCAATCCGTACTGGTTCCATCTTCTAACCCACTTTCTATTAATATTACGACATGAACAAACGGACATGCAGCTTTTCATGGCGCATTTGCGCAATTTCAATCCCTGGAGCAACTGCTCCAAAATCGTCTATATCTAAGGCTTCAATCCGCTTAACTGTCCCCAACAAAACTGGATGTATTTCAAGTAAAATCCGTTGCCCAGCAGTTTGACCAAGCGGAATTCCTCGAACGCCATTTTGGACAAGGGTAGTAATCGTTGAATATAAGAAGGTCAATATTGCTTGATTTCTATCAATCTTTAAAAAATCGCAAATAATCATAAAGGCAATTGCAGGGTGCCCAAAAGCTTCATTTCTTCGTATTTTTTTCAAATAGTCTACAAGTAAAGGAATGGAGTAAAGATCAATTCCTATCACGATCAGTCGTTCACCAATCCGACGATTTGCCTGGCGAGTTTCTAACGGCAAATTTTGTACAAATAATTTTCGATCAAGGTTCCAAATCTCATCAATTGCCTTTTTTTCTAATGCGTCAATGGTTAAAAGACAGGCTAACCCATCGGTATAGGCTAGTTGTTTTTCCAGATAAATCCGAATCCATTCAAAAAATGTTTCTTTATTATGGACACTTTCGTCCTGAATATAGGTTTCTAATCCAAAAGAATGAGAAAAAGCTCCCGATGGAAAATTCGAATCCCCTAATTGGAGTAAGCTTAAAAGCTGACTATTCATGACTGTGACCAATATGACGAAATGCCTTTTTTACTTTTCTTTCTTCCCTTGTATAAGGAATCTCTAATTGAACGAGCAGCTCCTCGACAAGATAATCGTATTGAACGAGCATTACCTCATCTTCAAACTGCGCTGGCAGATGGCGATTGCCCAACTGGTGTGCGATTTCACCCATTTGTTTTATGCTCGAAGGACGAAGAACAAGAAGGTCATCACTTGTTACACTTACGACGATCATATTTCTTTCGTCCATATATAGGATATCTCCATCAACCAAATCCTTCTGCTCCATTAAGCGGATTCCCATTTCTTTTCCATGATCTGTTGTCACGCGCTGTATTCGTTTTACTAATTCATCACTTGATAAATAAACTCTTTCTATATGCCTGCCAGCGGACGAGATGTTGTCCACGTTACCTATAATCTCAGTAATAATCATCGCTTTGCTCCTCCTAAAATAAGAAATAACGCTGTGCCATCGGCAATACTTCCGCTGGTTCACAGGTTACAAGTTCTCCATCTACGATAACCTCATACGTTTGCGGATCTACTTCAATTTTGGGCATTTCAGCATTGAGTTTCATATCCTTTTTTGTAAGTTGACGGGTCCCATGGGCGGGCTTGATTTGTTTTTTCAGCCCCAATTTTTCATGAACGCCAATATCAATCGCCGCTTTAGACAAGAAGGTAATACACGTGGAGTATTTTGCTTTACCAAAGGAGGCAAACATCGGACGGTATAAGACCGGTTGTGGCGTAGGGATTGAAGCGTTTGGGTCTCCCATCAAACTGTGAGCGATCATTCCGCCTTTAATGACAATCTCTGGCTTAACTCCAAAAAAGGCTGGATCCCAAATTACCAAATCAGCCAATTTCCCGACCTCAATGGAACCAACTTCTTCGGAAATCCCGTGGGTAATCGCTGGGTTAATCGTATACTTGGCGATATATCGCTTCACACGGAAGTTATCTCCTATACCTGTGTCCTCTGGTAATTTCCCTCTTTGCTTTCGCATTTTATCCGCGGTCTGCCAGGTCCGTGTAATCACTTCACCGACACGGCCCATCGCCTGCGAGTCTGAACTTATCATGCTGAATACGCCCATGTCATGGAGAATATCCTCAGCCGCAATCGTTTCTTTGCGGATTCGAGAATCAGCAAAAGCGATATCCTCTGGTACATCAGGGTCTAAATGATGACAAACCATTAGCATATCCAAATGTTCATCTAATGTATTTTTAGTATATGGACGGGTTGGATTGGTGGATGAAGGAAGGATATATGGATAACTGGCAACCTTTATAATATCAGGGGCATGTCCTCCGCCAGCCCCTTCCGTATGGTAGGTATGTATAACCCTGCCATTAATGGCAGCCAGCGTATCTTCCACAAATCCGCCTTCATTTAAGGTATCGGTATGGATGGCAACTTGGACATCATATTGATCAGCAACCCGTAAGCAGTGATCAATCGCTGAGGCGGTTGTCCCCCAGTCTTCATGGAGCTTTAGCCCAATGACACCGGCATTTACCTGCTCGATTAATGGCGCTTCAGAGGAGGAATTCCCCTTTCCTAAAAACCCAAGATTCATCGGGAACTCTTCTGCTGCTTCAAGCATCCGGTGAATATTCCACTCACCGGGAGTACAAGTTGTCGCATTTGTACCAGTAGCTGGACCAGTGCCGCCTCCAATCATAGTTGTAATCCCAGAGGATAGCGCTGTTTCAATTTGTTGAGGGCTAATGAAATGGATATGGGCATCGATACCTCCAGCCGTGACAAACATTCCTTCACCTGCAATGACCTCTGTTGAAGCCCCAATGACCATATCCACTCCATCCATAAGTAGTGGATTACCGCTTTTCCCAATTCCTGCAATCCTTCCATCTCGAATACCGATATCAGCCTTATAAATTCCAGTGTAATCAACAATAATGGCATTGGTGATGACCACATCAAGTGCCCCAGCCGCGCGTGTAGCAAGTGGGTGCTGCCCCATCCCGTCACGAATGACTTTACCGCCGCCAAATTTGACTTCATCCCCATAAACCGTATAATCTTTTTCTATTTCAATAAATAAATCGGTGTCCGCAAGGCGAATGGCATCGCCCATAGTGGGACCAAACATGTCTGCATATTGTTTTCTAGACATTTTGAAACTCATGCCTGGTCCCCCTTTTTCGTGTCCAATTGGCCATCGGTTTTATTGTTTAGACCATAAACTTCACGCTTACCCGCAAATGGAACTAGCTCTACCTCTTTTGCATCCCCCGGTTCAAAGCGGACAGCCGTGCCCGCCGGAATATTTAAGTGTTTTCCATATGCCCCCGGACGTTCAAAATGGAGTGAACCATTGACTTCAAAAAAATGAAAATGGGACCCTACTTGTATAGGCCGGTCCCCTTTATTTAGTACCAGCACCTTTGAAACTGGTCTTCCCTGATTACAGGCAATCGGCTCTTGCCTTAATACATATTCTCCAGGAATCATGCAAGTCTCCGCCTTTACTATTAAACTAGCATTTTACCGAATTGGTTCATGAACGGTTATAAGCTTTGTTCCATCCGGAAATGTGGCTTCTACCTGTATATCGCGAATCATTTCCGGTATTCCTTCCATCACGTCCTCAGTGGATAAAATCGATGTACCTTCACTCATCAATTGGGCAACGGTTTTTCCATCCCTAGCACCCTCCATAATTTCATAGGTAATCAGGGCAATCGCTTCAGGATAATTTAATTTCAATCCGCGTTCTTTTCTACGCCTTGCCAAGTCGGCAGCGACGACGATCATTAATTTTTCCTGCTCACGCTGGGTTAATTTCATGGTTTTCCTCCTGCTAATAAATCATAAAGGGTACAAGCGATGATTTTGGTAGCAGCCTGTAAATCAGAAAGTCGAATATTTTCATCTGCCCGGTGACCATTCGCCTCTTCTAACACTTTTGGTCCGACACCAAACATAATCGTAGGAATTCCTGCAGCATAGAAGTGGCGGGCATCTGTATAAAGCGGTACTCCGTGAACAGGTAACTCGCCTTCCTCTTTCAAAATCGACTGCCAGTTTGCAGCCAGGGCGCGAACTAATGGTGTATTTTCCGGAACTGGGCCAAAGCTTTTTGCGTGAAGAATTTTTCTTATCTCTATTTTTATCCCCGGAATGCCTGCCACTGCTTGATGAACGAGTTCTCTAAACTCAGTTTCTGCTTCAACAAAGTCCTCTTCGGGAATTAATCGTCTATCCACCCTAATCGTGCATTCATCAGGAACGACATTGGTGTTTATTCCACCCGAAATGATCCCTACATTCAATGTAGGAAAATCAATGCCTGGTATCGATGATTTTTTTTCAGCAAGTGTCTTTCGATAGTCATATAGCGCATTTACAATTTTTGATGTTGCCTCAATAGCGTCAATACCTGTATGCGGTAGGGCAGCATGTGCTGACTTTCCTGTTGTTTTGATTTCAAAATGCAAACAGCCATTATGAGCATTAACAGCAGAATAGGTGAATCCCGCAACGATGGCTTGATCAGGTTTAATATAGCCTTGGTCAATTAGCCACTTAGGACCTATTTCCCCACCTGTTTCTTCATCAAATGTAAATGCAAGATCTATCATCCCAGAAAGCTGTTCGTTGACCTGTTTTAATGCAAGCACCGCATAGGTATAAGCGGCAATATCAGACTTTGACACAGCCACCCCGCGTCCGTACATTTTTCCATCAATGACTTCTCCTTCATAAGGGTCGACACTCCATCCTAATCCAGGGGGAACAACATCTCCGTGTGCGTTTAACACAATATTTGTCCCTTCGCCAAAAACTGTGGGAGCAAGGACGTTAGCCATACTAATCATCCCATTTGCTTTTACACTTTCTTCGTCAACTTCGAGGAGACACACATTTTCAAATCCAAGTTCAGAAAGCTGTTTCTCTAAAACTCTGGCTATCGGTAAACAATCACCAGCTGGATTATCCGATGGAGTTTGCACTAGCTTTTTCAAAAAAGAGATTAGATCTTCTTCATGGTCCTGTATCCACTGGACAATCTTTGCTTTATCCTCATTCATAGTAATCACTCCTCAGTGGTTGTACGCTAATTGATGTAATAATTGTATAAGTACCTCCAGACCCTTTTCTAAGTCCTGTGTCGAAGTATACTCAAGTGGCGAATGACTAATACCGCCCTGACTAGGAACGAAAAGAATGGTCGTAGGGCAAATGCGGGCAAACAACTGGGCATCATGTCCCGCACCACTATTCATCCTATGAAAAGTAATAGAGTTACTGGTGCAAATACTTTGTATAATTTCGTTAAGGCTATGATCCATTTGGGCCGGCTGAACTTCATGCCACATCTCTACTTGGCTATCCAAATTCATTTTTTGGGCATGATCATGAAACTGCTCGGTAAATCGCTGACAAAAAGAGTGCAGAACCGATTCCTTTGGATGTCTCGCATCGACAGTAAACTGAACATGATTAGGTATTACATTGGGAACATTAGGTTCTACAAATAGCTGGCCAACACTTGTTACAAGATCCTCATCGTATTCCTTTACACTCTCGTATAAATCATGAATCATGTTTACCGCCCCGTGGAGAGCATCTTGTCTCCATTTCATTGAAGTTGTACCTACATGGTTAGATTCACCACTCACGGTAACTCGAAACCGTTTTTGACCGACAATCGCTTTGACAATACCAATTGATTTTTCTACTTTTTCAAGTGTGGGTCCCTGTTCGATATGTAGTTCAATAAAAGTTTGTATATCTTTCCGGACCCTATATTCAGTAAGTCCAAATCCGGCAGCCATCATAGCTGTCTCAAAGCTGATGCCCTCCGAATCCTTGATATTATTAATATCTTTATATGAATAAATCCCCGTCATCATACCTGAACCCCAGAGAGCAACTGGAAAGCGACTTCCTTCCTCTTCGCAAAATGAAACCACCTCGAGGTTTATAGATGGCTCCCCATACTGCTTTTTCAAATGTAGTAATGCTAGAACTCCAGCGATAATTCCATAAGCACCATCATATTTTCCGCCTGATTTAACGGTGTCAACATGTGAGCCAATAAGGATGGTCGGTGCATTAAGATTAGGAGAAGGAAGTCTTCCAAATAAGTTGCCGATAGCATCATAATATGTTAACAGCCCCACTTCCTCCATCCAACCCTTTAAGGCCTGCTGTGCTTCCTTCCAAGGTTGTGAATAAAGTGTTCGCGTTACGCCTCCCTCTGGCTCACCCCCAAAAGAGGCCAGCCATTCTATTGCCTCATTAAGATTAGTGGGGAATTGAGCCATATGCATCCTCCCTTGGCTGTGTATATTGACCATACTTTTCTTCGGTTACTCCGGTTTGATTGTCATAAATTACTTTTCCGCGTAAAATTGTTTTCTTTATTTTTAACAAAAAGGTTCTATTTTCATAGGGGGAATATGAATTTCGGAACGCAATGGATTGTTTGTCTACTTTGGTTTCTTCATCCAATGAAATCAAAACGAAATCTGCATCCAATCCGGGTTGAATTCTCCCTTTATTCCTTGATAGTCGAAACCGATTTGCTACATTTTCAGTCCCTAACGGAAGTATTTTTTTAAGTGGAATTTTCCTTTTCAGTGCCTCATCTAATAATGCAAGCCAGGTAAATTGCACACCCTGAATTCCACCCCATGTATCCCAAATAGAGTCCGTGTCTTTCATCGTATAAAGACACGGTGAATGGTCTGAACCAATGGTATCAATCCAGCCGTTAGCTATACATTCCCACAGCCCCTCTACCTCTTTTCGTGGACGGAGCGGAGGTGCACATTTAAGGATAGCTCCTTTTCGAAGAAAATCCTCTTCATCAAATAGTAAATAATGAGGACAAGTTTCTACTGTAACGTTAACCCCGCTTTTCTTTGCTCGGTGAATTTGTCCAACTACTTTTGGTGAACTGATATGAACGAAATGGATAGCCGTACCATATTTTGCTGCTAACTCTAGTGCAAAGTTGACAGCCCGTTCTTCTGCAGAAATTGGCCTGCTTGCAAGAAAAGCGTTTCTCTCATTCATATCTTTTTGATTCTTATAAAAGGTTGTAAGACTATTAATCTCTTCTAACCATTCCGCATGAAGAGCAAGGATTTTATTTTGTTCTCTGGCAATCTTCATAGCCAGTTCTAATTGTTCTGGTGAGACAAATGGAAAATCATCAATGCCGCTCTCTGACATAAACGCCTTCCATGCAATAACCCCCTCAGACATATGGGCTAGTTCTGCGTTATTGTGTACATTATTTCCAGTCATACCTCCCCATAGTGCATAATCAATATAAGATTTTGATTTTAAAAAGTCTCTCTTATGGTGTAAAATTTCTACGTTTGTCACGGACGGAGAACAATTCAGCGGCATATCAAAAATCGTTGTCGTACCACCAATGGCTGCTGCTCTGCTGCCGGTTTCGATTCCTTCCCAATCCGTCCGGCCGGGGTCGTTAAAATGAACATGTGCATCAATAAAACCTGGAACTACTAGGTAACCACTAGCGTCTATGGAATGGGACTCGTTTTCTTTTGGTGGTTCGAGTTCGCTGTCATATAGAGCCTCTATTATCCCATTTTTAATTTTTATACTTGCAAACCGAAAACCTTCACCTGTAAAAACATATCCATTTTTCACCCAAAGTTCTGTTTTCATTTTCCCTCCTAGCTCCCTCTGTAGGTACTGTATCCTCCTGGTGATATCAAAAGCGGTACATGATAGTGGGAATCAGGGTCAGAAATCCCAAATCGAACAGGAACACAATCTAGGAACGAGGGATTTTCAGCGGAAGTTCCGCGATTTCGGTAATAGTCACCCACATGGAAATAAAGTTCGTAGATTCCTTTTTTCATATTTTCCCCTTCTAGTAGAGGGTGGTTTAATCTGCCATCCTCATTTGTATAGGAAATTCTGATGGATTCTATCTCTTTATTGGGACCATAACGTACTAACTCCACTAACACACCACTAGCTGGCTTCCCGATACTTATGTCTAGGACATGTGTAGTCAATCTTCCTGTCATTTAGGTGATTTCCCTTTTCGATTCTAAGTCTTCATGGGTCATCGAAAAACATTGAAAACCATATGGAGGGCGAGGTTCAGTAAATACTTGCCCTTCTTTTGAGGCAGGAATTTCATCTAAGATCGTTTCCCAAGTCCGATTATTTGATTCAAAGCGAACTTCTGCCAACTGTGGAAAGCGTTCTAGGATTCTAGTTCCAATTCGGTAAATGAGATTTTGAATGGAAGGTGAGTTTTCTTCATGAAAGACCGTATAAGCAATATCTCTAACCTGCTCTGCTGCTACGTATCCATTGGACGTATTTCCTCTAGCATCCTCGAGATCCTTATAACGCCAATCTATATTCAGGAAGATAAACAGCGGACGGTCAAAGGATTCCGGCAATGTTGTATATTCATCCTTTACATAACCGTAAAACGAGCTGCCCTTTACCTTTATCAACTTAAGACCCTTCAAACTGCTAATGTGATTGGTAGTGGTGATTTCATCTTTTTCACGCTTTACTTCAATCGAAGCACCAGCCTGTTCATTTAATGAGTAGCGAAAGACAAGCGGACTCGGTTCGAAGGTGCCATTTGCAGGGACAGGAAGATCTTCAAAGGAAATTTGTTCGCCTGAGATATTGATTCCCGTCATATGTGAGTAGGTCTCCAGAAAGCGATGAGCAACAAATTCAAGGAATCCTTCCTGGGTGGCGCCTTGGTAATCTCCCGCATGCTTGAGGATGAAGTTTTTCATTGAATCTGTTGCGACAACCAATGTGTTATCACCATTTTTAAATGAGGGGAAAAATGCTTCACCTTCAACGGCGACTTTTACATTCATCCCAAAAAGAATGTTTTTTCGGCCAGTGAATGTGGATTCTGGAATGGATTGAACTCCAGTTAACGGCTTTGCGTAGGTTCGATAAACCCAAACATCCGCTTTCCCATAGCTCATCGTTCTTTTCATTTTTGAAGCCTCCTTATCTATTTAGAAGTCTTTTCAAATGGATGGTAAGCAAGATTCATAGAGACCGCTTTTTTGAATTTCCTTAAATTGCGGTCACTTATAGCCTTCCTAAGTGACCACTTTTTCGACTTTTCTTTAATTTCTGTCACTTATAGCCTTCGTAAGTGACCACTTTTTCGATTTCTCCTTAATTTCGGTCACTATGTCTTTCATCCGTAGGCACACGATGATCTTTCCATTATGTTAGTCTTTTAAAAAATCATTCAATCGGAAGCCGGCAATTTTATAAACCTCATCTAAAGCAATGTGATACTCTTCCTCGTAAGCCTTATGCACCCTTTGCTTCATTGCAGCAAGAATACTTTCTTTGGTTTGGCCTTTCACGGCCATGATAAAGGGGAATTTAAATTTCTGGACATACCGCTGATTGAGAGAAACAAACTCCTCAAACTCCTCCTTTGAAAGTTGATTAAGGCCTGCGCCAGCTTGCTCCTTTTGGGAAACCTCGGTCATTTGCAATCTGGTTCCTAAGTCCGGGTGGGCACGAAGTAATGCTAACTGCTTAGATTCCTCCGCATTTTGAACAATCTCAATCATCGTTTGTAAGAGGGTATCACGCGATTCAAACGGTATCCTTTCCCATGCAGCACAAGCCACCCACGGAGAATGTTCAAACACCCAGCCTACTTTTTGGACAAACTCCTCCTTGTTCATTTGATTTACTTCCTTACTTTCCATCCATTCATTTATATCCATGGCTTCACCTCTTCCCTCCTTCTGTTCGACCAAACAGCCTGGGTACTTGTTAAAACTATATATATTCTAGACCTCCTAAAAATACATCACATGTTCTTTCTCTATTTTTATGAATCTTCCATCATGGCTCAAATGGGTTTCAGTTTTTAACTCGTCCCCCATTTTTTCACAATAATATCGAAATACCGAGATAGTCTCTACATAAGTGTCATATAATCTACCATGGTTTTTTGTACTGTAGAAAATGTGTAAGCAAACTTTACAATAAGAAAGATTTTCTATGTGTGATATAGCATAATTAAAAATTATCCAAAAGAATGGAGAGGTTATATGTCAGATATACATTTCATGAAAAAAGCAATTGATGAAGCACTAAATAATGTCCTTACCAACCATGGGGGTCCGTTTGGAGCCATCGTCGTAAAAGACGGGAAAATAATTGGGATTGGACGGAATGAAGTCACCGCTTCAAAAGATCCAACTGCACATGCAGAAGTCCAAGCCATTCGAGACGCCTGCAGATATTTAAACGATTTCCAGCTTATTGATTGCGAAATATATACGAGCTGCGAACCTTGTCCAATGTGCATTGGTGCCATCTATTGGGCGAGACCAAAGGCGGTATATTATGCCTGCACGAAACAGGAAGCTGCAAAGATTGGGTTTGATGATCAATTCATTTATGAGCAGCTCGCACTTCCGATGGAGCATCGAAAAATCCCAATGCAGCAAATTTCACCAGATGATGGTGATTTACCTTTCCGTACATGGGAAATCTCCAAGAACAAAGTAGAATACTAATCTGATGTAGAGGGTGTTGTCCAATGGAGAGAAATCAAATAACACGAAGAATCTCTGTGGCTTCAGGAAAGGAACCTGCGGATACAGTCATAAAAAACGGCAGGATTATTGATGTTTTTAACGGAGAAATAATGGAAGGTGATATTGCAATCGTAGATGGTTACTTCGCAGGTATTGGGCAATATGATGGGAAGAAGATAATAGATGCAGAAGGGCGTTATGTCCTCCCTGCCTTTATCGATGGTCATGTTCATATCGAATCTTCTTTGGTTACGCCAAGTGAATTCGCAAAAGTCCTTCTGCCTCATGGAGTAACGACCGTTATTGCAGATCCCCATGAAATTGCGAATGTTCTAGGTACGCAAGGAATTCAATATATGCTAGATGCTTCCGAAAACCTCCCTTTTGATATTTACATTATGCTTCCTTCTTGTGTTCCAGCGACAAACTTTGAAAACTCGGGCGCTATTTTGAAAGCAGAGAATTTATCCCACTTTTATCAACATCCACGAGTCCTTGGATTAGCAGAAGTTATGAACTTTCCTGCGGTCCTTAATACTGAGGATGATATGCTGAATAAAATTTCTGACGCGAAACATTTTGGCAAAAAAGTAGATGGACATGGCGCAGGATTGTCCGGTATAGCTTTGAATGTCTATATGGCTGCTGGTATCCGTACTGATCATGAGTGTACAACCGCTGAAGAAGCAAAAGAACGCCTTAAGAGCGGAATGTATTTAATGATTCGTGAAGGCACCGTTGCAAAGGACTTACGTAATTTGATTCCAGTTGTCAATCAGTACAATTCCCGAAGATGCTTATTTGTGACCGATGATAAACATCTAGATGACCTTGTTCTTGAGGGCAGTATTGACCACAATGTGCGGCAGGCGATTGCCGAAGGAATTTCCCCAATCACCGCCATTCAAATGGCCACTATCAATGCAGCAGAATGTTTTGGGCTTGAAGAAAAGGGAGCGATTGCAGCCGGGTACAAGGCAGACTTTTCTTTAGTAGATGATCTTGAAACTGTCAGGATTTCACATGTCTATAAGGACGGAATAGCCGTAGTACAAGATGGCAAGTTGATTGCTGATTGCCCTAACAGTCAAAAAAATTGTTTGAAACAATCCGTCCATTTTAATGAAATCTTGGAATCCAATTTGAACATTACCTTATCCGCAAAAAAGGCAAATATCATTGAGATTATTCCTAACAGTCTTATCACACATCACATCGTGGAAGAAGTGAATATTTGCGATCAAGGTTTCTTCCAGCCCTCTATAACTGCTGATCAATTAAAGCTAGCCGTAATTGAGCGCCATCATATGACGAAGCAAATTGGATTAGGAATCGTTAAAGGATTAGGTTTAAAAGAAGGGGCAATTGCTGCCACGATTGCCCATGATTCGCATAATCTTATTATTGCCGGGACCAATGATCGTGATATGGTACTGGCAGCAAACAGTATTAAAAAAATGCAGGGCGGACTGATTGTCATTAAAGATGGCCAAATTCTCGCATCATTAGAATTGCCGATTGGCGGATTAATATCTGACCGCCCTTACCGGGAAGTATATGCCTGTCTCAATACGCTTCACATCGCTCTTGAAAAGCTTGGAGCAAATAATCATTTCAATCCTTTTTTGACCCTTTCGTTTTTAGCCCTCCCCGTTATACCCGAATTAAAACTTACCGACAAAGGCTTGTTTAAGGTTTCAAAATTCGAACACATAGAAATCAGTTCTGTTTAAAATTCGTGCTTTTTAGACATACTATCATGCGAGTTAACCGAAAACGGTTGCTTTCAAAGCTATTACCTGTCAAACTAAGAGGATAATTGACTTCATAGAAAGTAAATGTAGGTGACGATCATGATAGAAATTAAAATATCAAAACTCAGTGATGGGGAGTTCAATAGAGGGGTATTTGCTACCCGTGATATCCAAAAAGGCGAACTTATCCATGAAGCACCCGTTATTGCCTATCCAAATGCAGAACATGAACACATTGAAAAAACATTGCTTGCCGACTATGCGTTTGAATATGGCATCAACCATACATGCCTTCTCTTAGGTTATGGGATGTTATTTAACCATTCCTATCAGCCAAATGCCACATATGAAATAAACTTTCCTAATCATACCTTTGATTTTTATGCTTACAAAGACATAAAAGCAGGCGAAGAAATTCTTATTAACTATAATGGCGATGAAGAAGACCAAGAACTGCTTTGGTTCGATAAAGAAAAGCAAGAAAGCTAACAGCTCATGTATTGGGCTGTTTTTTTACGCCTCAATTACTCACCTTAGGTAAAAAGGACCATTTTCGGTATATTTGTTAAACTTTCAAAGTTTGTTCAATATTTCACAAACTTTTATCTAAATTAGATGTTATGATAAATTTATAAAAGAAACAAGGAGTGATATGACATGATGATTTGTGAATGGAGATCTTTTTCTACAGATTCCGAAACGTATACACAGGAAGCGTTCGAAGAGATCATTGGCGACGAATTTGAAGCGATGATGATTAAGGATAATGAAGATATTCCAAATTATATATGGACAGTAAATTTTGTCATCGTTGTAAAAAAATATTCTAAAGTACTGAATGACATCTCCTTTGAAAAGATACCACGAAACCCAGTTTGTGAGTAACACTCTAAGATTCTATCAAATGGTTAGTTAATATTTTTTTATACACACTTGTGAATCATTTCACAAAGTTTGGAGTAATTGGAGGAATTTAAAATGGCAGTGGCAGAAAAAATGAGCAAGGACATACAAAATGTAGCTTCTATGGTTGATACCTTGGTGGAAAATGGTCTTAAAGCTTTAGAAGAATTCCGCAGCTTTGACCAAGAAATGATTGATTTGATTGTGAAGCAAATGGCCTTAGCTGGTCTGGATCAACATATGCAGCTTGCAAAACTTGCTGTTGAGGAAACCAAACGAGGCGTTTATGAAGATAAAATTATTAAAAATATGTTTGCGACTGAATATGTTTATCATAATATCAAGTATGATAAAACCGTGGGAATCATCAACGAAAACGAACACGAAGGAATTATTGAAATTGCTGAGCCGGTTGGTGTCATCGCGGGTGTTACCCCTGTTACCAATCCAACATCCACAACGATGTTTAAAGCACTTATATCCATAAAAACGAGAAATCCAATTGTTTTTGCCTTCCATCCATCTGCTCAAAAATGCAGCAGCGAGGCGGCAAGAATCCTTAGGGACGCGGCTATACTGGCAGGTGCTCCTGAAAATTGCATACAATGGATTGAAACACCGTCTATTGAGGCTACACAAGCACTAATGAATCACTCAAAGATATCGATGATTCTTGCAACTGGCGGTGCAGGAATGGTTAAATCCGCTTATAGTTCAGGTAAACCAGCTCTTGGTGTTGGACCTGGAAATGTTCCATGCTATATGGAGAAATCAGCCAACATTCAGCAAGCAGTCAATGACTTAATTTTATCAAAGACCTTTGACAACGGAATGATATGTGCTTCTGAGCAGGCCGTTATTATTGATCAAGAGATTTATTCCGTAGTCAAAAATGAGTTGATTGCGAATAACTGTTACTTTTTAAACCAAGAAGAAAAAGAAAAAGTCGAAAAATTAGTCATTAATGAAAAATCATGTGCGGTTAATCCTGCTATTGTTGGGATGGCTGCTAGCAAAATTGCCGCTTTAGCAGGGATAAGTGTTCCTGATAACACTAAAATTCTTATAGCTGAATTAGATGGCGTTGGACCAGGATATCCGCTATCAAGAGAAAAATTAAGCCCTGTTCTTGCCTGTTACAAGGTCAGCAGTCTTGAAGAAGGCTTAGATAGAGCAGAAGAAATGTTAGAATTTGGCGGTTTAGGACATTCAGCCGTCATCCATTCTCAGGATCAAAATGTAATTAGGCAGTATGGCTACCGAATGAAAGCTGGAAGAATCATTGTCAATGCCCCATCTTCACAAGGTGCCATTGGAGATATTTACAATGCTTATATGCCTTCCCTTACACTTGGCTGTGGTTCTTATGGAGGAAATTCTGTTTCAACGAATGTTGGTGCAATTCACTTAATCAATATTAAAAAAGTAGCCCAAAGGAATGTTAATATGCAATGGTTTAAAGTGCCGTCCAAAATCTATTTCGAGAAAAATTCAACTCAGTATTTGGCTAAAATGCCGAAGATTTCAAAAGCATTCATTGTAACAGACCCTGGAATGGTGAAACTAGGCTATGTTGATAAGGTCCTTTATTATTTAAGGAAACGTCCTGATTACGTCCATTGTGAAATTTTTTCAGAGGTGGAACCAGATCCATCTATTGAAACAGTAATGAAGGGTACGGAAATGATGGCTAAATTCCAGCCAGATGTTATCATTGCCCTTGGCGGCGGTTCGGCTATGGATGCTGCCAAAGGGATGTGGCTGTTTTATGAGAATCCAGAATCAGATTTCTTTGGCTTAAAACAGAAATTCCTTGATATCCGAAAACGAATTGTAAAATACCCTAAGTTAGGAGAAAAAGCACAATTTGTAGCGATTCCAACTACTTCCGGCACAGGTTCAGAAGTTACATCATTCTCGGTTATTACTGATAAAGAAGCAAATATGAAATATCCACTTGCCGATTATGAATTAACACCAGACGTAGCGATTATCGATCCACAGTTTGTGATGACAGTTCCGAAGCATATTACAGCTGATACTGGAATGGATGTTTTGACCCACGCCATCGAAGCCTATGTATCTTGTATGGCAAACGACTATACAGATGGACTTGCGATGAAAGCAATCCAACTTGTATTTGAATATCTTCCTAGAGCCTATCGAAATGGCAGTGACGTATTGGCGCGTGAAAAAGTCCATAATGCTTCAACCATTGCTGGGATGGCCTTTGCGAATGCATTCCTTGGTATCAACCATAGCCTTGCCCATAAACTTGGCGCAGAGTTCCATATCGCTCACGGACGTGCAAACACCATATTAATGCCACATGTTATTCGTTATAATGCGGCTAAACCAAATAAATTTACTGCATTTCCGAAATATGCCCACTTTGTAGCAGATAAGCGTTATGCAGAAATTGCAAGAACCTTAGGACTGCCTGCGAATACGACAGAAGAAGGAGTAGAAAGTCTTGTTCAGGCAATCATTCGTCTTGCAAAAGAGTTAGATATCCCGATGAGCATTGAAGCAAATAATATTGATGCTGACGCTTTTGAAAGCAAAGTTGACTATCTTGCCGACCGGGCATTTGAAGATCAATGTACCACCGCTAACCCTAAATTGCCTTTAGTAACCGAATTAGCTGAAATCTATCGTAAAGCATATAAGGGCGTTTAAAAGTGTAATATAAAGCAAGCTGAAAAGGCCATCCAGAAACTCTGGATGGTCTTTTCTTGCTGTATCAGTGCTATTGCTACCTCTCTCGCTTAATTACTCGTTATTTCTGTTAAACTTTCAACGGCTGCTTGTAAGGACGTTCTGGCCGCAACAACTTGCTCTAGTGTAACTTGTGGATTGTGTAATGCCATTTTTGCGGATTGTTGGGCTTTATGGAAGGCATTCCAACTTTCCTTGGTGTAGTCTTTGTGGTCTTTATCTTGATTCGCATCATACAATTCCTGCAATTTTGTCTTATTGACTTCTACTTTATTTCTGCCTGTAACAACATCGATACCATCCAAGGTAAAAGTACCGCCTTTTATAACCACTTTAGCGGTGTGTTTACTATCTTTTAGTCCGCGAATACTATAAGAGGTTTGTCTGTCACCTTTAGCATAAATTCTAAAATTTTCTTCGATTAATTGATCATCAATATACACGTCAATCAATGCGTCAGGAGTCGCTCCAAATAAATTAAAACCTGAACCTTCAAAATCGAAGATCATACTGCTGGTAGGTGCTTCAAATATTGGCGTATGATAGATATTGACCCCACGATAATCCATAAAGGTATCTAGTCTTTCATTATCCTTAAGGGAAACTTTTAACGTATGCGGTTTTTCTTCAAGACCTCTTACAGAATATCTTATGCCAGTACTAGTATTTACGGCGAAATTACCCATATCTACACCGTCTAGTTCGAAATTATAGAGTGATTTATCACCAGTCCCTGACAAGTAATCAATCCCACTACCCGTGAAGTTAATTAAAATATATGGATCATCATTAAAACTCGCCCATGCATTCGTACTGTTAGAGCCCCAAGCAGTATTTTTTCTAAATGCATAAACCGTATTTTCCTTATCCTCAATTAGTGATTCATCTGAAATTTTCACAATATCAGCAGGTCCTGATTTTTTAACAGCTAATACAGGATCAGTTGTTTCGACTTCTACTTTAGTGAAGCTGATATACTTATCTTTTGCTACTACTTTCAGTGTATGTTCTTTGTCTTCCAGATCCTCTGCAGACCAGACCATCTGGGTAATACTGCTATTATTCGTATAATTTGCTTCACCGACTAACACTCCATCTAAATAAACATCGCCTTTTCCATTTGACGGATTTGTTTCTCCATATAACCTAACCTCGGTACCCTTAAATTTTATCTCAAGAGAAGCACCATTTGATGCCCAGGCATTTCCACCGTTAGATGACCAGCCACTAGAATAGAATACTTTGTTCAAAGTCCCTGGTACTGTTGTTGTATCTCTGTGTCCTACAGTTACTCCATTCCAAACAGGAATATCTGTTTTGGCTGTCATTTGTGTACGATTAAAATGGGCATAACCAGCTTGTGTATAATCCCATTTACCCAAATAACCAATAGGATTGATCAAGTCATTATTATTCAAAGCTTCCTCTTCTGTTGCATATTTCTTACCTTGTGCACTGTCTATTTTTTCGGATGTATAGGTATATCCTTTAATAGGCTCAATCACTAAGTTATCGATAAGAGTTTCATAATATCCAGAACCTAATGCAACTCTTCCTGCCATTACGGAAAAATCTTTATCGGTGTAGGAATCGATTTCTGCGCCATCAAGATAAAGTGTAAATACATTTTCTTTTGCCTCAAATGCTAGATTGTGCCAAATTTTATTATCGAAACCTTCAATCGTACCACTTTTTTCAACCTTACCTAGTTTAAGAATTTCATATTTTCCATCTGAATATACTTTTGCATTATATGGTGCATGTGAATCTGCTCCGCCGGCTTTCACTTGTCTTACACCAATTAAAGCATAGTTACTTCTGCCTTCTGCCTCAGGTGTATGCGTATCTAGTAAAAAGTCGTAAGACGCTTTATAGTTTACCCAGCGGTGGTCACCTATCGTGGCGTTAGGATTACTACTAGATGCAGAGCCATCTCTTCCGCCCCAAACTGCCCAATCCGCACCAATAATGTCAGGACTGATTTTCTGCTGCAGCATATTTCCATGAGCTTTTGCTTCCGGAATTTCTAAATTTGCACGTTCTGCACTTCCACTTGCCACAGGTTTTGTTGCCTCTTTTACTACTTCAAAAGCACCAGTCTGATCAGTCGTATATCGCGGTGTTCCTCCGCGGCGGTCTACATAATCTCTACCCTTTTCGTCGACAGGATACTTATCGTATTCAAAATCATCCTTATATGGTAAAGGCATAATCGTATCTTTCGATAAATCAACTGGTTCTGACTCATATTCAAAGCCTTCGACTTCGGACTCCTTATCTAACGTTGATATAGTCACGATCGAATATGGCTTCACTTCCACATCATATTCACCATTTACTGGGGTAATTTTATTGGTATTTTTAAACCAGTTGGCATCTACCTTTTGCCCTTCATCTGCCCCTCGTGTTTCCCAGACATAAATCGGAGCATTCTCTTTGCCATTTAGATTTTGAGCTTTAATCTTGTATTTACGTGTCTCTTTTGTGTTATTTGCAAATACAGTTGAATAATCATTTGTCTCTGGATCTTTTAAGGTTAAGTAATTATGCGTACTTGTATCAACATCTACACCGCCATCAAAGAAGGCTCCATCACTGTATGTAGCATCTTTTACATACATCCAGCGTTCATTTTCAGGTGTTGTGTGATCATCATAGCCAACAAAGTTCATTACATGACGAACTCCCTGAAGACCGCCATCTACTTCATAGAAACCAGACCACGGGTCCATTGCACTGATGAGGTGTTTCGGATTGTAAGCAGAACCTTCATAGAACGCGGCAACGGAAGGCTGGAAATCAAAAGAAACGGCATTTAACGGATTGCTGCCCGCTCCAGTCCAAGAATAAACGGAAATGATTCGGGAAGTTACATCAATAATCCCGGCTTTTCCTCCAAGCCCTTTATAATTTGGTTCCATATTTTCACGGTAGCGCGCATTAATCATTGGAGCAATTCCTTCAGATACCCAGCTTTCTTTTGGTTTCTTACCTTCAGCAATCAATTTATTTTGTAATTGTGTTAGTTCATTTGAACCCGTCAGTCCATAATGAGAACTGATAACATCAATTTCATCAATCAAATCTGGATTTTGAAGGAGTGTACGACTAATAGTTGATGTATCTCGGTAGCCGTCTGCGGCAACAAGTTTAATATCTTTGTAGTCTTCTTCATAATTCGGCTCTGTTTTGATCTTTGCTGTAAAATACTTCAGCCATTCGAGTTCATTTTTACCATTATTACTTTGAGCTCTTTCATTTTGAGAGATCCCAACATAATCCAATTTAAAACCATACTCTTTATAAACCGCATCAATTGTCTGTTTGTACCATTGATATCGATTTTCATATTGATTATTTGCAGCCCCGCTCCATGTAAAACGTGGTTCACCCCAACGCAAAATTTCAGTCGTTATATCGGGATTAATCGATTTAGCGTCAGCCGCAAACTGGAATCCAGCACCTCTAAGAATATTAGCTTGTTCGTCTGCATAACGCATTGTTGCGGGCTCTGTTCCTGATGATGAATTAACATCGCCGCCTAATTCAATCTTGACATGCGTTAATCCGGCGCCTGTATCCTTGTTAAATAGTTTATTCATAATTTGCCAGTATTCTTCTGGGTGCTCTTCTTTGTAATCTAACATCAAACGAGATGTGTTATTAGCCGTTACTGTTCCAAAACCTTTAAAACGGTTAAATTGGTCTACATTGTTTCCATCAATGGTAATGGTCTTTGTGATGACTTCGGCTTTTGTTTCATTTGATCCTATTAAGCCAAAAGACCCAACTAGCATGGAAGCAACACATATATTTCCAACTATCTTTTTAAACTTTTTTCTCTTTCTTCCCATTTACTTTCATTCCTCCCCTTACTTTCCCTTGCAAGTGATTTACATTTTTTACTTATCTGTTGGCTATACATTGGAGATGAGTTGAACAATCTGAGGTTTAACTTTGGAGATTTAATAGGCAAAATGGTAAAAATATAGTTTAAGTAGGTCCCCCTTTCATCAATTATCAGATTTTTTAGATAATACATGATAGCGTTCTCATTATTTCATAATCTGTTTTGATTCTTATACAACTATATCGACTACCTATAATGATATTTTTACCTTTTTCGTTTGTTTACAATAATAGTAAAAGCCGCCTCACAATCATGTGAGAGCGGCTTTTTCATGTCTATGGTATTCAAATTTATTATCCATAGGAAAATATACCCGGGATGATTATACCATTATCTTGCAGATATCATTTGTAAATTCTACTGGATCCTGGATTGGCAATCCTTCAATCAGCAATGCTTGATTGTATAGTAACTTCGTATACAGATCTAGCTTTTCTTTGTCATTTTCAAATGCTTCTTTTAAGGATTGGAATACTTCATGATTCTTATTAATTTCTAAGACCTTGTCAGCTTTAATATTTTGATTATCTGGCATTGCTGCAAGGATTTTTTCCATTTCTATTGAGATGTCACCCTCAGTTGCCAAGCAGACAGGATGTGACTTTAAGCGTTTTGAAACTCTGACATCCTTGACTTTATCAGCCAGGATACCTTTCATATAGTCAAAGATTTCTTTGCTTTCCTTATCTTCTGTTTCGGAATCTGTTTTGTTTTCTTCACCTTCGATGCCCAAATCACCACTGGAGATGGATTTAAATTCTTTCTCCTTGTATGTCATTAGCATTTTGATGGCAAATTCATCAATATCCTCAGTGAAGTATAGAATCTCATACCCTTTTTCAGAAACAAACTCTGCTTGTGGCAGTTTATCGATTCTTTCGATTGATTCACCAGAAGCATAGTAAATATACTTTTGCTCTTCAGGCATTCTTGAAACGTACTCATCTAAACTAACGAGTTTCTTCTCTTTGGATGAGTAGAACATAATAAGGTCCTGCAATACTTCTTTATTGGCTCCGAATTCACTATAAACTCCGTATTTTAACTGGCGGCCAAATGATTTATAAAACTCTTCATATTTTTCTCGTTCGTTATTTAAGAGGCTTTGCAATTCACTCTTAATTTTTTTGTTAATATTTTTAGAGATAAGCTTTAATTGACGGTCATGCTGTAACATCTCACGAGAAATATTTAGCGATAAGTCCTCAGAGTCTACCATTCCTTTAACGAAGCTAAAATGGTCTGGAAGCAGGTCCGCACATTTTTCCATAATTAAAACGCCATTAGAATAAAGCTCCAAGCCTTTTTCAAATTCTTTTGAATAGAAATCAAATGGAGTTTTCTCCGGGATATACAAAATGGCATTATATCGAATGGTTCCATCTACACTGATATGGATATGTTTAATCGGCTTATCAAAACCATATCTTTTTTCTGCGTAGAAGTTCGTATAATCTTCGTCTGTTAGTTCGCTTTTATTTTTCTTCCAAATAGGAACCATACTATTAATAACTTGTTCCTCTACATAATCCTCAAACTCATTATCGCTGCCTTCTTTTGGTCTTCTACTAGAAACATCCATTTTAATTGGGTAGCGGATAAAATCAGAGTACTTTTTAATAATAGACTTTAAACGATACTCTTCTAAAAATTCATCATAATTTTCATCTTCGGTATTTTCTTTGACCTTAAGAATAATTTCAGTTCCAACTGAATCTTTCTCAACAATCTCAATGGTATAGCCTTCAGCACCCGTGGATTCCCACTTGTAAGCTTCTTCGCTTCCTAATGCTTTACTAATAACCGTCACAACATCCGCCACCATGAAAGCAGCATAGAAACCTACACCAAATTGACCAATAATGTCATAGCCATCTTTTAGTTCTGTTTCCTTTTTAAAAGCTAAAGAGCCACTCTTGGCAATCGTTCCAAGATTTGTCTCAAGCTCTTCCTTTGTCATCCCAATCCCAGTATCAATAATTTTCAAGGTTCTATTTTCCTTGTCAGGGATTACTTTAATAAAGTAGCTGTCCTTGTCGAAGCTTAATGCGTCATCTGTTAATGCTTTGTAGTAGATTTTGTCAATCGCATCGCTTGCATTAGAGATTAACTCTCGTAAAAATACCTCACGATGTGTATAAATAGAGTTAATCATCATTTCTAACAGTCTTTTAGACTCAGCTTTAAACTGCTTTTTTGCCATAAAAAATTCTCCTTCCATGCTTATTAGCACTCCACCTATCAGAGTGCTAATTCAATATAATTTTAAACCATATTATATTATTCGTGTCAACTTTTTTTCAAAATTAAATAAAAGACCGAATGATCGCGAGTACACTTAATGCTAATCCGATTAACATGAGCAGTGAAAAAACAACTAATTCTTTCAATTCTTTTCTTTTAACTAATTGTGGAACTTCCCAAGCTATAAGTGTAACAAAAATGAGAATCATCAAAATGATTTTGAGCATTTTCAATTCCTTTTTGGTTATTTAATTAGACCGATTCGTCTTACGAAAGCTTTTGAATTTATGGTAACCTTTACTTGTGCAAATTCCTGTTCCCAATTCTTTTTATAGTTAGTATTCCATTCTTTAGGATATTTCTTGTATACGGATTGTCCAAATCCTAATATGTCTGACTGGTACTCCTTTTGAGCAATATCCACTACTATTTGAATTTTGTCCCTTATTTCATTTTCAATATTTTTTTGTATTTCTTCGATTACTCTTGTTTCATATAACTTTAACTTCGAGTCATTCTCTATTACACTCAATTCTGAGATTACATTTACTGTCAGTTTTATTTCTCCATGTTTTAGTATGGGAACGATATTCGTATCAGCTCGAACAATTTCCATACTAATATTTCCACTACCATCCTCTTCAGGTATTTTAATGGTAATAACTCCTGTTTTTATTTCATTACGAAGCCATAAAAGTCCCCTGGTTTCAACTTCATCCATCCAACCTATTAGCTTGTCTTTTTTAAACACAGCAATTCCATCTACAGCCTGGATTTTCCCTGATTTATTTTTCGCATTTACTTCTAATGATTCTAAAGTATACTGGGGAGCAAATGGCTCCATTCCATCAGTAAGAAGCATGTTCAGAAAATCCCTTACATAAATTTTTAAACCTACATTCATCTTTGCAAGTTCTTTCATTTCTTCTGCCGAAACACTTTCAAATTTCGGCATATTGTTAATAATTTTAGAAGCTTTACCCTTTGTAAACATAATAAAACTGTTAATACGAGGTTCAGCATACCTTGTATGGAAATCAATGATATGATGAACACCCTTTTTTGCTAATTCCTCTCCGATCAATAGGACCCTGCTTTGGGAAAAAAATATGCGTCTCGACAGCTTCCCTTGTATATTACGGTATGCCTCAGATACCGTTTCACCAGTCTCTGAAATGACAATTGTGCTTTTTCCACCAGTTCCGCCTCCGCTCCCTCCCGTTGATCCTAACTTTGATGGAACGGCTACTTGAAGTGATAGACGGAGTTTTTCTCCTTCTGCGAGATCTAATCCAATAGCCGTAACAATGGCAATGTCATTAATTTCAATACGGTTCCAACAACCTGTAAGTAAAATCATTGCCGTTACCCCTAATAAATGCATTCTAATCACTTTCATCGATACCATCCTGTCCTTTTAGAAACGAACTAGTATTTACTTTTTCGGGTACGTAACCTCTTCAAATTCCTTTTTCCCGTTTCTTGTGGACGTTCATTTAACTTCCACCATGGAGCTCGAATAAATATATCTTTAAGGTCGTTAAAATGAAATGGGGCTATAGGTGACAAATAGGGAACACCAAAAGATCGAAGTTGAACGAGGTGAACCAATATAAAGAAAACTCCCAGCAGGATGCCATAAAATCCAAGCGTTGCTGCTAAAAAAATCATAAAAAACCGAAGGAGTCGAATGGCTCCTGTTAATGGATAACTAGGAAACATAAATGACGCAATACCTGTAGTTGCTACAACAATGACTAATGGAGCTGAAACAATTCCAGCCTCTACAGCTGCTTGACCAACCACCAATGCACCAACAATACTTACTGTCGATCCGATCGGTCTGGGCAATCTTAAACCTGCTTCACGCAGTGCTTCAAAGGTTATTTCCATTAATAAAGCTTCAATCACCGCTGGAAATGGTACCTTATCCCTTGAGGCAGCGACACTAAATATAAGATTTGTTGGCAGTAATTCATGATGGAAGGTTGTTACCGCAATATAAATGGCAGGGAATAATAAAGCAACAAATAAAAATAAATACCTAATAAACCTTATAAACGAAGTCATGATAAATCTTCCATAATAGTCTTCAGGGGAATTCATCATTTGAAAAAAAGTTACTGGAACAATGAGTGCAAAAGGGCTATTCGCAACCATAATCCCGATTTTTCCTTCGAGAAGATTACCGACCACTCGATCCGGTCGTTCTGTCTGCAAAACTTGGGGAAACAGTGAAAATGGCTGGTCTTCAATAAACTCTACAATGTAGCCACTATCCTCAATCGCGTCGATATCAATTCTATTTAATCTGCTCCGAACTTCCTCTACTATGGATTGCTGTGCTATATCTTCGAGATAGGTAAATACCACTTCCGTACTAGAAAGGGTTCCAATCTTCATATATTCAAATTTCAGTTTTGTTGTTTTCAACCGTCTTCGAATCATACTAATATTGGTTCGGATATTTTCTGTAAAACCTTCTCTCGGACCTAAGACGACTGCTTCAGACACAGGTTCATCAACCGCGCGCTGTTCCCATGACTGTTCGCTTATAAAAAGAGCTTTTTTAAAGCCATTAATTAGTAAAATCGTGCCGCCTGATAGAATTTGTTCAATCACTTCCTGGAATGTTTGCCCTTGGGCTACTTGAGCTGAACTCAGCAAGGCTTTGATGTGATCAAACGTTGGTTCAGAATGCTTCAGTAATTCCCCGTTGCGTTTTAACAAAGGATTAATCACATGGAATTCCAATCTGTCCACGTTGACTAACCCATTAAGATATAAAATGACAGCAGAATAAGTAGAGTTTATTTCAAGCTCCCGATAAGCAAAATCAGCAGCCCCTTCAAAAAGTTGCTTAATCTGATTAAAGTCTTCATCAAGGATCCCAGATAATACATCTTTTTCATTTTGCTCCTGAGTGTTGTCCCATTTATGCGATTGTTTTTTTAAAGTTAATTTTCTTTTCTGCCTTAAAATTCTCAATGGCAGCACCACCCTAATCATAAAATGACCTATAGATGACCCATTTTTTTGCGAAGGAAAGCCGTACAAAGAAATAAGATTGGCATAATGATTTGTAAAAAAGTATGTATATAAGGAAGATAATATTTAAATCCAATTTCTAAATGTTCCACAAAACTAGATGCGCTTAAAAGCGATAATGGCGTTATTATTGTCCCAAGTGCTAGAATTACAGAGCGAGACTGCTTTAATCTCAATAATTGAGAAATTCCAACAGCAGCTCCGAATATAAACGCTCCAACCTTAAAAAACACTCCTGCGACCATCATTAAAATAACTAGTGCATCAAAACGTTCGAGAAAATCGGCTACAGATACCATTTGAGTGGCTGCAAGAAGTGAAAAAATATCCTTGCTGTAAATTTCCGGTCCTAATACAGAGATCATCATAATGGAATTAATCGTTAAGAGAAGTCCGCCGACTAGAATGATGGACATTCCTATTTTTCTAACATACTTCTTATTGCTTAGAAAAGGGAAAAACATCATGATGACAATGGTTTCTCCAAATGGGAAATTAATAGCACTAGGAAATGCTGCTTTCAAGACTGGCTTTATACCATTTCCTAGTACAGGTGTAAGATGTTTCATATCAAATTGATCAACGCTAAGTAGAAGAATCCAAATCAGAATGAGAGAAAAAATATACACCGGAAAAACAATTTCTGCCATTCGACCAAACGTTTCAACTCCACCACGCAAACAATAAATCATCAGCAGCATAAAGCTTCCAATGACAACAATAATAGGGGTTTCAGAAAGAATAGTAGTAACAATAAGGTCACCTAATTCCCTGCTCCCCCTGGCAGCTGAATAGGTAAAATGTAATATATAGAGCAGAATGACCGGATAGGAAAGAAACTTCCCAATAATCTTTGGAAGCATCTGAACCAGTGAATCACCTGGATAATAGGCTGCTAATTGTGTATAAACAACCATTAATATCAAACTGCTTAACATACCGACTGCTATAAGTATCCATGCATCCTGCTTCACGTCTTGGCCTAACCCTAAAATAATCGCAGTCCCTAACACGTATCCAGCCATTAAATAGAAAAGTTGGAGTCCACCTATTTTTTCCGTATTCATTACAATCTCCCTTAAACTGAATAAAAGGTATTTGATATTTTAAGGTAACCACTAACTTTGAAAAAAGTTCATGTATGTCTAATATTTTCCATGGGGGAAAATTTATACATATAGGATAGGGTTGCATATTACCGTTATAGGCAGAAAAAGCGGCACACTTTTCAATGTGCCGCTTTCACTTATTTTTGATTTTGAAAGACCAATTGTAAACCTAAACCAATATAGATTGTTCCAACCACCTTACCCTGCCAGCGGGACATTTTGCCTTCTTTTGAAATTAGTTTATTCCCTATTGAACTTGCTAGAATGGATAACAGTGAGGTGTACAAAATACTCATTAACACAAAGACAAGCCCCAGGCTTAATAGTTGATAGACTACTGGTGGACCTTCAGTACGGACGAATTGTGGTAAAAACGCTAAGAAAAATAATGCTGTTTTAGGATTAAGCAGTTCAATAAATAACGCCTGGCGAAAAGACACTGCTGCATTTGCCTTTTTTTCAACAGGTTTTTCTTGTTTTTTTGTTTTTTCAAGCAAGGATTTTATCCCTAAGAAAATTAAATAGGCAGCACCCAAATATTTTACTATTTCAAACGCTAATGCTGAGGTCATTAGGATGGCTGAGAGTCCCAGAACAGCCGCAACTGTATGGATGAGGTCCCCAACAGCTATCCCGGCACCGGTAATAATTCCCGTCTTCAACCCGCCTCTTACTGTTTGCGTAACAGTTAATAAAACAGCAGGCCCAGGAATTAGAAAAAGCATCAAAACAACTAATATAAAAGCCCACATATTTCTTCTCTCCTATAAATGTAATATAAATATTTTATCACAATATTCTAATAACTATGTATAAAAATGAAGTTCTACTCTGGGATATGAAGGACTAATCTCTGCTTACCTTCTTACGATTTGTCCTTCATCCTGTCTATGAAGGACTAATCTCTTATTACCTTCTTATGATTTGTCCTTCATCCTGTCTATGAAGGACTAATCTCTAATTACCTTCTTATGATTTGTCCTTCATCCTGTCTATGAAGGCCTAATCTCTGTTTACCTTCTTACGATTTGTCCTTCATCCTGTCTATGAAGGACTAATCTCTGTTTACCTTCTTACGATTTGTCCTTCATCCTGTCTATGAAGGACTAATCTCTGCTTATCTTCTTACGATTTGTCCTTAATCCTGTCTATGAAGGACTAATCTCTGTTTACCTTCTTACGATTTGTCCTTCATCCTGTCTATGAAGGCCTAATCTCTGCTTACCTTCTTACGATTTGTCCTTCATCCTGTCTATGAAGGCCTAATCTCTGTTTACCTTCTTACGATTTGTCCTTCATCATGCCTATGAAGGACTAATCTCTTATTACCTTCTTATGATTTGTCCTTCATCCTGTCTATGAAGGCCTAATCTCTGTTTACCTTCTTACGATTTGTCCTTCATCCTGTCTATGAAGGACTAATCTCTGTTTACCTTCTTACGATTTGTCCTTCATTCTGTCTATGAAGGCCTAATCTCTGTTTACCTTCTTAAGATTTGTCCTTCATCACCACATTGATTGATATAATAATAAGTCACAAAAAAACCGACATTACTATTTGTCGGTTTCATCTGCCTTCATATCGTTTAAACTTGGATTTTCAACTATATGCTTAAGAATTGATAGCTTGTTTTCCCAGAATTTTTCGTAGAAGGAAAGCCAGTGCTTAAGTTCTGTTAACGGCTCGGGGTGCAGCCGATATATTTTCTCTCTTCCTACCTTTTTTCCACTCACTAATTCAGCTTCCGAAAGGACTTGAAGATGTTTAGCAACGGCGGTTCTGCTCATGGGAAAATGGGCAGTTATTTCTGAAATGGGCCGCTCTTTTTCTGCGAGTAATCTTAGTACTTCTCTCCGCGTTGGATCAGCGATTGCTTGAAAAACATCATGCTTTTGTGCTGAAGCAGACACTTAGTTCTCCAAAAGATTACGTAGTTTTTCAAGAATACCAGTCCAGCCGTGAGACATGCGTTCACGGATAATAGAAGCTTTTTCGCCTGCTTTTCCAACAATTTCATCCGCTGGTTTCCAACCACCATGGATGAGGGTGAATTCAGTTTGATCATCCATTTCCTTCAAGATAAACGATAAAAACCATCCATCTGTATCCCATGTGAATGAAAGCGTATTTGGAGGGTCAAATTCAGTCACCTTACAAGGTGATGGACCAAATGGGGATTGTATATGGAATTCATAGCCTACTTCTGGTTTAAAGTCATTTGGCATAAACCAGGCTGCAATTCCTTCTGATGTTGACACCTGTTCCCAAACCTTTTGAATAGGTGCGTTAATGACAACTGTTTGTTTAATATCTTGTAATGTATTTTGCAAGAACTTCTCCTACTTTCATCTTTTAATATAAAACCATTTGGTTTCACTTCTTGAATTATATAAAACCATTTGGTTTCATGTCAATAATTTTTTCTTCAATTACTTTACCCAAAATCACAGTGTAACAACCAAAAGAGACACTTCTATTTGAAGTGCCTAAGTTGTTTATCTAATTCTCTGTTGTTAATTCCTTCGTTTAAATACCTTCATTTTTGTTAATTCCTTCAATCTTTAAATATATCCTTTTCTTGTTAAAATAACGGCCCATAAAATATCCCGTAAAAGAAGCGAGAATTTGCTGGAACAGCATCCCGACAACTACCGGAACAGCCACGGCTGGTGGAAAATAAGTGACTGCAATAACAGCCCCTGCACTAATATTTCTCATACCACCCGAGAAAGTCAAAGATACCACGGTATCCCGGTCACTTCTAATTAGTTTACCTATGAGAAACGAAAATACATAACCTGTGACAGCAATAAAAAAGACTACGAGTGTAATACTAATTAATTTTAAATTTATTTCTTTTAAATAAGGCGCAATGACTGCACCGTTAAGCATGACAACAATTCCAATACTGATTTTTGAAAAAGGTGCCAAAGTAGAGCTTAGTTTTTTCGTCACATCGCCTTTTAATAATTGATTGAGTACCATTCCTAGAATGGAAGGTACTACAATCATTCCAACCAATCCCTGCATGATACCCAAGACGTCCATTTCAATTCTTTCACCTATTAATAATGTAAGACAATAAGGAACAATTAACGGGGAAAGCAGCGTATCTATTAAAATAATCGATAAGGTGAGCGGGATATTTCCTTTATAAATCGAAACCCAAATAAAGCTCGTTACCCCAGTAGGTATAGCCATGCCTAATACAATTCCGGTAATCGTAAAAATGTCACCTTGAAATGTTATATGCCCGACACCCCATGCCCAAATCGGCATGAGGATGTGTAATAAGACCATTGCTGCAAAAATCGGAAGTGGATGGCGGACCACGTCTGATAAAGATTTGAAATTGGAATTTAAGCTCCCGGCAAAGGTCATAAAAGCAAATATCCAAGGGATTAAGTAGGTAAAATCCTTAATATAAACCGAAAGTAATACACCCAATACAACACTTGTGGGAGTGATTAACGGCATGATTTTTTCTAGTTGTTTATTTAATTTCAGCAGCATATTACTCTCTCCAAGTTATTTTCTAAATTCTTTCCAAGCCGTCAGGCCACCTTCTAAGACTTCAACCTGAAGCCCGAGACCGTCAAGAATTTTAGCACACTTTTCTGCGGAGTTTCCCGTCGTACAGGTAACAACGATTGGTCCTTCCTTCGGTAATGCTAAAGACTCCGTACCATCTGTAAGTTCGAAAATTTCCGTTTTCGGAATATTAACACTCAGCACCTGAGAATCCTCAATATGGAAGTCTTTATATTTTGCTTCTGCTCGAACATCAAGAACTACTACCTTTTCTTTGCCTTGTATTCTTTCATGAAGTTCTTTTGGACTAATTTTTTTGTATGTCACGGTCAACACCTCCAATCAAAGAATATCACACTTTCTCCATTTCGTTTACAAAATCCAAGCGCTTTTAATGTAACCATATCAGTCAAAATCCCATATCGTATATTGCCGTGTTTTTAAAATGGAAGGAGCGTTATGATGTACTATTACCATTATCCTTACCCACTACATCCGCAGCCCCCTGCTTACCCGGGTTATCAATACTACCAACCATTAACGAGACAATACCCACAGGTGGATGTAAATGTATTTACAAAGTCCATTAAATCGTATCGATTATTAATGGACCAAGGCAGTATCCTGTTGGACCGATTAGGAGATCCCGATTTTGACGTTAAGTTAATGTCAGCTGCACAAAAAGGAAACAAAGCAGAAGTAGATATCTTAATTAAATCAATTGGACTAAGAGTTCCTGTAGAGACAAAATACACGCCCACCGGTGTGACCTTTGAACTGGCAACACAGCCAGAACCTGGCAGTCCCACGAGTTGCTGTTCCTTAACCGTACACTTGAAATGGGGAAACTAACGCTTCATTGTGGTTTACAATATATGCAAAAGAGGCGGTAAGTTCCGCCTCTTTGTGTCAATTATTGCGCTAAAATATTGCCCTTTGATAGAAACTCTTCCAATTTCTCAGAAGATAATGGTTTACTATAGTAATAACCTTGACCAATCTGACATGCATTCCGTGTTAAGAATTTAACCTGCTCTTCGGTTTCAATCCCCTCTGCAATGACAGTAAATTTCAAATTGACTCCCATATCAATAATGGTTTTCACCATCATTCCTTGATTAGAATGATAGATGATGTCGTCGACAAAGGATTTATCAATTTTAATTTTATCGATTGGCAGATGTTTCAAATAGCTCAATGAGGAATAGCCTGTTCCAAAATCATCAACCGACAATAATACTCCCAGACTCTTTAATTGATTGAGGATAATGGTTGAGTTTTCTAAATTTTGCATAAGACTTTCTGTAATTTCCAGTTCCAAATAATTTGCCTCAAGCCCTATTTCCTCTAGCAAATCAGCAATAAAACTGATAAAGTGTTCATCCTGAAATTGTCGTACAGAAACGTTTACAGCGATTGGAAAATCTTCAAATCCAGCGTCCTTCCAAGCCTTTCTGCGTTCACACGCCTCTCGTAATATCCATTTTCCTAATGGCACAATAAGACCTGTTTCTTCAGCAAGTGGAATAAATTCAGATGGAGCAATATATCCATATTCTGGATGATTCCATCGAATCAATGCTTCCACTCCGACAATTTCCCCTGTAGGTAAATCTATCTGTGGTTGGTAGTGAAGGGTCATTTGCTTTTGCTCCAATGCTCTTCTTAACCAGTTCTCCAATTTCATTTTCCAGGTTGAAATACCATCAAGGTTATTGGAGTAGAATTGATAATTATTTTTTCCACGTTCTTTCGCTTGGTACATGGCGGTATC
The DNA here is from genome assembly GCF_030348765.1 of Neobacillus sp. CF12. Taxonomy (GTDB): domain Bacteria; phylum Bacillota; class Bacilli; order Bacillales; family Cytobacillaceae; genus Neobacillus. The sequence goes on from NZ_JAUCEU010000007.1 coordinate 3,040,678, forward strand.
GGCATTTTTGATGAGCGTTTCCTCATCGTTTCCATCTGTTGGGTAGATACTAATACCAATACTCGGTGTTACATAAAACTCATCCTTGTTCACTTCAAAAGGAAAAGCAAATTCATTCAATATTCGTTTGGACACATGGGAGGCCTTTTCTAGATCAATATCCTCGAGGACAATAATAAATTCATCCCCACCCTGTCGTGAAACTAATCCTTCACTTTGCACTGCTTTTTCCAAACGCCCTGCCACCTTTTGGAGAATAATGTCGCCAACCGAGTGACCTTTCGTATCGTTGATTATTTTAAAACGGTCTAAATCTATGAATAACACGGCGTGCATACTATTCTCTTGTTGGTGTAAGACCTCATTTAAATGGGTTCTAAATTGATTTCGATTTGGTAAACCCGTTAATGTATCATAAAAAGCCATGAATTTAATCGTCTGCTCGGATTTCTTTCTTTGCGTGATATCTCTGCCTACTACTTGAACAGCAAATCTGCCATCGTAAAGAATAGACCTTGCTGCCATCTCCACATCAATACTTTCGCCATCTGTTCGTCTAACCTGAAATTCAAACCTATGCCGTTCATTTTCCAACTTCTCTGAAGAGAATACCTTACTTTTAATTAAATCTGTAATTTGAGTAGGAACAAAATTCTTAGCTGATTGACCAATCACTTGCTCAAGACTTTGTGCACCAATTAATTTGCAGCCCGCCTCATTAATATATTCAATTTTCCCATTATAAACGACAGCAATAATATCAGGTGACATCTCGACTAAACTTTGATATAGTCCTTCACTTTCTTTCCGATCGGTAATGTCGAATAACACGCTATTAAAATCAACTAACTCCCCTTTTGAGTCAAAGGTTGGTATTCCTCTATCCTGAATCCAGCGCACTTCACCATCTGGACGGATAATACGATATTGGCTTGTGGCTGTTTCACCACCTGCAAGTTTCTTACCTCTTTCCTCTAATACATACAAATCCTCAGGATAAATAACCTCTTTCCAAAGGTTTGAATCTTCATAGAAATTTTCCAACTTGTAGCCGTATAATTTTTCAATTCCAGGAGTAATTAACAATGTGTTGTTCTTTAAATCATGTGACCAAATTGCAACATCAAGCGTATCAAATATATTTTTCATTTTTTGTTGGTTTTTTCGAAACTCATTTGCCTTTTGATCAAAATCTTTTACTAAAAAGAACAAGATAAATGTAGCACCTATATATATAGTAATTGTAAGATAGCTTATTATTTTAATAGAATGAAAAAGTTCAGGGAAAACAATATCTGCTACTTCAAAAAGGACCAGTAAACAAAAAATGAGGATTAACAAACGTATATAGATATTTCTATTTATCTTCATAGTTCCCCCTATTTCATATATATAGTTTTAAAATAGCAAATTCAAAGCTATATAACAATCTTATTATTTTTCCATATCTGGTTTGCTATATTGGTAATAATTTTAAACGATAATTTCCTATTCCTATATGACTTAATTAGGAGTAAAATGAAACAAGATTTTTGATGAAAATTTAGATTGGAGAATAACGTGGAGGAACAAAAAAGCAAATATCAAGAACAGACTTTATTTAGTATTACGTGGCCGCTCTTAATTGAACTGTCGCTTCATATGGGAATGGGTATTGTGGCTACGTTAATGTTAAGCCAATACTCCGATGAGGCAGTAGCTGGTGTTGGTGTTGCTAACCAGCTGCTTAATATTTTTATTTTGGTTTTTAATGTGACTTCGATTGGTGCAACGGTTTTAATCAGCCAGAATCTTGGTGCAGGAAAACTTCAGCGTGCGCGGCAATTATCCCGTTCCGTATTTGGTCTTAATTTCTGGTTTGGAATATGTATTGCGATTCTAGTTTTCGCTCTAGGAGAACCGCTGCTTCGATTGTATAACGTTCATGGAACAGTTTATGAACATGGACTTACCTTTGTACGGATTTGTGCCCTTTCACTCTTTTTCGAATCACTTTCACTGGCTTTAAGTGCGATCCTGCGTAGTCATGGATACACGAAGGAATCCATGATGGTCACCGTTTTTATGAATTTAATCAGTATTGGCGGAAATATTATCGCGACTACTGGAATATTTGGACTGCCGATTACAGGTGTCACTGGTGTATCCTGGGCTATTTTTGCAGCACGTGTCTATGCTGTTGGTGCATTATTATATTTGTTATATAGCAGACTTTCTTTAAAAATAGTAATCAAGGACATATTTAACGCCAAAAAAGAGGATATTCGCGGTTTACTTCAGATTGGAATTCCATCAGCTGGAGAAAACCTTTCCTACCAATTATCACAGGTGGTCATGACAAGCTTTGTTGTTACAATGGGGACTGCCTCCCTAGCTGCAAGAGTATATATATTAAATATCAGCATGCTCTGCTTTTTGTTCACCGTCGCGATAGCTCAAGGGACTCAGTTATTAGTAGCACGATATATTGGTGGAAAACAATATGATCGTGCCTTAAAACGTGGGATCCGCACGTTAAAGATCGCTATGCTTGCTTCAACCCTTGCTTCATTAGTAATAGCGATTGGCGGGGACACGATCTTAAATTTATTTACAGAGGACCCATCCATCATTATGGTCGGACTTCCTGTTTTATGGGCTATTGTCTTCGTTGAACCTGGAAGAGCAATGAACATCGTCTTAATGGGCTCATTAAAGTCTACTGGAGATGTTCGTTTTCCGGTTATCATTGGGATTATTTCGATGTGGGGAGTCGCAGTCTCACTTAGTTATTTACTTGGCGTTCATTATGGTTTGGGACTTTTAGGCATATGGCTTGCACAAGGAGCAGATGAGTGGTTACGCGGCTGTTTTGCTTTAAAGCGTTGGCTAAGCAAACCGTGGGAACGGTTTAGTAAAGCGGTATTAAATTAATACAAAACAGGAGCCTTGGAATTTAGGCTCCTGTTCTTTATTTCAGTAAATAAACTCTTGTTTCATAAGGTTTAAGCGTAAATTCCTTCCGCAGTTTTTTATCTGCTGTGTGATAATTTTGAAGGACTAGTTCCGATTTAGAAAAAGACACACTGTTTGGTACATGGAATCTCGTTGATTGGTCACTAAAGTTATTGATGACAATTGCTTTTTTGCTTCCCAATTTACGGGTATAAACAAACAATTTCGGATGATTCGCTAATAGCAATTCATACGTTCCATATACAAATAGTGGATTATCTTTCCGTAATTGGATCAATCTCTTATAGAAAGAAAAAATAGAATCCGGGTCATTTACCTGGGCTTCAACATTAATCTCACGATAATTTGGATTTACACCCAGCCATGTATGGTCTGCCTTTGAAAAACCTCCCATGTTGCTGGAATCCCATTGCATCGGAGTTCGTGCGTTATCACGACATTGCTCCCAAATAATCTCCATGATTTCATCATGAGACCGACCCTTTGCAGTTTCCACCTTGTAATAATTAACCATCCCAACATCATTGTACTCTTCAATAGAAGGAAATTGGACGTTGGTCATCCCTATCTCCTGGCCCTGATAGATAAAAGGAGTCCCCTTCATAAGGAAATACATCGCGCCAAGCATTTTCGCACTTTCTTTCCAATATTTCCGGTCATTTCCCCAGTTTGAAACCCGGCGCGGCTGATCATGGTTTTCGATAAACAAAGCATTCCAGCCCTTGCCTTCCAACCCTTTTTGCCATTTGGTCAAATTCTTTTTCAACGCCGTAATGTCGACTTTCCCCTCTGCATTTTTATCCCACAGGCCTAAAAATTCAAATTGAAAAATCATATTAAAATAACCGTTTTCTTCGCCAACCCATTTATCGGCATCATCTAACCCAACACCATTCGCTTCCCCAACCGTCATAATGTCGAAGTTTTTAATCGTTTTCTGAGAAAACTCCGTTAACCATTCATCAATTCCGTCCACATTCATCATGTAAGGAAAACAAGGTACATAATCTAATTTTTTTGGATTTGGCATATCAGGAAAACCTGGTTCTTTTCTTATATGGGAAATCGCATCAACACGGAAGCCGTCGATTCCTTTTTCTAGCCACCAGTTCACCATATCGTATAAAGCATTCCGAACCTCTGGGTTTTCCCAATTTAAATCTGGCTGCCTTTCGGAAAAAATATGCATGAAATATTCCTCAGTTGCTTCATCATATTTCCATGCAGAACCGCTGAAAATTGATTCCCAGTTATTCGGTTCCTTCCCATTCTTTCCCTCACTCCAAATGTACCAATCTCGTTTTGGATTGTTTTTTGAAGAGCGCGACTCGATAAACCAAGGATGCTCATCACTCGTGTGATTGATGACCAAATCAAGAATCAACTTCATTCCGCGACTGTGAACACCTTCCAGCAGCTCATCAAAATCGGCCATAGTCCCGAATTCATCCATAATATCTTGGTAATCTGATATATCATAGCCATTATCATCATTAGGAGATTTGTACATTGGAGATAGCCAAATCACATCAATCCCTAATTCCTTAAGGTAGTCTAATTTGGAGGTAACACCTTTTAAATCGCCAATTCCATCGCCATTGCTATCCATAAAACTTCGAGGATACACCTGATAGGCGACACTTTCTTTCCACCATTTTTTATTCATATCTGCAACCCTTTCTTTGATGTCTATGCCCACCACATTTGTGAAACAGGCTCTTCGATTAAAACGGACTTCAGATTGGTTACGGCGCGTTTAAATCCTTCTTCAATCGACATAATTGCGTCCTCATGCTCAATACTAACAACATAGTCATACCCATATGTGCGAAGCGCACTCATCATATCCGACCATTCTTTTAAGCTATGGCCACAGCCAACTGATCGGAAGGTCCAAGCGCGGGTTCTTAATTCTCCATAAGGCTGCATATCTGTTAATCCATACATATTTACATTTTCTTGGTCAATGTATGTGTCTTTTGCATGGAAATGGTGAATCGCATTTTCCTTCGCTAAAATTTTGATTGCAGCTACTGGGTCAATACCCTGCCACCATAAGTGGCTTGGATCTAAATTGGCACCAATCGCGTCACAAGTTTGCTCACGTAGTTTTAAAAGCGTGTAGGGTGTGTGTACCAAAAAGCCTCCATGAAGCTCCAGCCCAATTTTCACATTGTGCTCCTGTGCATACTGCCCCACTTCTTTCCAGTATGGGATTAATTTTTCTTCCCATTGCCACTGTAAGACTGAGCCATATTCATTCGGCCATGGAGTGACAGGCCAATTTGGGTATTTTGCTCCCTCATGATCTCCAGCGGTACCGGAAAAACAATTTACAACTGGGACACCCAGAAGTGAAGCAAGTTTTATGGTTTTTAATAGTGTCTCGTGAGAGTTTTTCGCAAATCCTTCTTCGGGTGAAATAGGATTACCATGACAGCTAAACGCACTAATGATGAGATTCTGCTGCTCCACTTTTTGAATGTATTGCTTGCGCGCTTCTTCACTCTCTAATAAACCATCTAAGTCACAATGACTGTTCCCCGGATAACAGCCTGTTCCGATTTCAACAGCATGAAGGCCAGCATCTTTGACAGTATCAAGCATTTCTTCAAATGATTTTTCCCCAAATAGTACAGTAAAAACACCTAGTTTCATAAATGATTCCCCTCACTCGCATATATTCGATCAATAATCTGTGAAACCTGAAGAGCTTCTTCCGGTTTTACGACCAACTCTTCCTTCCCTAAACAGGTGTGGATAAAATTCTTTGCTTGCGACAGACCTGGTTCTTCCTCACCTGGCAGCCACGCAGCTTCACTATTTAATAGCATTCCATTCTTTGTCGTATATAGTTCAAAAGGAAAAACACTTAGTCCTCCGTCTACTCCGGAAATGCTGAGGTGTTCAGCGTCATCTTTAATATTTGCGGCCCATGATGTCTCGAACAACATGGAGGCACCATTTTCAAATTGAATATAAGCTGTCACATGATCATCGACATTAAAGGTTTCATGATTAAACGAGCCCCATTGATTCACTTGATTAGGAATCTTACTTAACGCATTATAAGCGGTGCCTGTCACCGTGAGATGGTTTGGATTTCCCATCAGCCAAAGCGCTAAATCGAGCAGATGACAACCATAGTCAATCAAACTGCCTCCGCCCTGCAGGTCTTTGTTGGTGAAAACTCCCCACCCAGGAACTTTACGGCGTCTTAATGCCTGAACTCTGACCACAAGTGGTGTACCTACTTCTTGCATAGCTTTTTTGGCCGCTTGTGCTTCTTTCATAAAACGGTAATGATAGGCAATGGCGAGAACTTTATCTGCTTTTTTCGAAGCCGTTACCATCGCCTCGCATTCCTCTGCACGTAACGCCATCGGTTTCTCACACAATACATGGACACCTGCTTCAAATGCAGCAATCGTAATTTCAGCGTGGAACTTATTTGGTGTGCAAATACAAACGGCATCAACCTCTGAGAAAAGTTCATGATAATCTTCAAAAACATGAGGGATGTTATATTTCTCAGCGGTTTCCCTTGCTCTATCAATGTTGACATCACTAAGCGCTGTAATTTCACAACTATCATTTAATTGTAAAAAAGCAGGGATATGACGTCCTTGTGCAATTCCGCCAACCCCGATAATTCCAATTCGCAGTTTATTCATCGTTCGCTCACTCTAATTATTTGTTTTGTTTCATTCGACTCGAGTGCTGCCAAAATCACCTCAAGTGATTTCATACCTTCTTCACCTGGTACCGGTGGTTCATGATCATGAAGAATAGATTCAACAAACTTATCAATTACGTGGGAATTATTTTGACCGCCCTCGGCATTTGACTGTATCTTACCAAGTTGATAATTTACTACTTCTCCGTTCGCGTATTGAACCACTAATGAATTAATTGGGTCATCTTCAAGACGAAGAATTGCTTTTTCTCCATAAATAATAGTAGAGTTATCTTCCTTGCTAACGTAAGCCCAGCTTGCTGCCAGAGTACCAATGATGCCACTTTCTGTTTTCAGGACACACACTGCGTTATCATCAACATCAGCGAAGTCCTTTGCACTTGTTTCAACAAAAGCACCTACTTCTGTAATTTCTTCACCTAATACATAGCGAAGTAAGTCTGTCTTATGAACCCCTAAATCACCCATAGCTCCAACAAATGCTTTTTCTTTTTGAAAGAACCAGCCCTCTTTTCCTTCGACACTCCAGCCTTCTGGTCCTCCATGACCAAATGCTGTGCGGAAACTATAGATTTTACCAATCTCCCCGCTCTCGATTAACTTACGGGCCCTTTGATGAGAAGGTACAAACCGCTGATTATGAGCAATCATTAATTTCTTGCCGCTTTCATTCGCTGCTGCTATCATCTCTTCTGCTTCTTGTTTTGAAGTCGCCATAGGTTTTTCACAAAGAACATGAAGACCTGCATGTAAAGCCGCAATTGAAATAGGTGCATGAAGGTAGTTTGGTGTACAAACACTGACTGCATCCACTAAACCGCTGCTTATTACCTCTTCATAGTTCGTATAGGCTTTAACACCATATTTTTCAGCTACTGTTTGTGCACGTTCTTCATTACTATCACATACAGCAATAAGTTCAACATTTTTATTGGATTGATATTCAGGTAAATGGCGGTGCTGGGCAATGCTGCCACAGCCTATTACTGCTACTCTTAACTTTTCCATGATTACTTCCCTCCAATTAGTTCAAGTGGTTTAGCATTTCCATAGACCGGACGTTCACGCTTTACCGGTTCTGCCCATTTTACTGCATTGCTAATAACACGTTGAATGTCTTTGTTGTGGTAAGTAGGGTATGTTTCATGGCCAGGACGGAAGTAGAATACTTTTCCGTTCCCACGTTTGTATGTACACCCGCTGCGGAACACTTCCCCTCCTTCAAACCAACTTGTAAAGATAAGTTCATCAGGCTGTGGGATATCAAAATGCTCTCCATACATTTCTTCTTTTTCTAATTCAATATATTCTGAGATACCTTCTACAATTGGGTGGCTTGGGCTTACGACCCATAGTCGTTCTTTTTCGTCTGCTTCCCGCCATTTTAAATCACAGCTTGTTCCCATTAATGTTTTAAAGATTTTTGAGAAATGCCCGGAATGAAGAACAATCAGTCCCATGCCATCAAGGACACGCTGTTGAACCTTTTGAACAATTTCATCCTTTACTTCACCATGTGCTAAATGCCCCCACCAAACTAATACATCCGTATGGTTTAGAACTTCATCCGTTAAGCCATGCTCAGGTTCATCAAGTGTTGCGGTCTTAATTTCATGACCATTTTCCTTTAAAAATTCTGCAATTGTTCCGTGAATTCCATTCGGATAAAGATCTCTTACAACTGGATTTTTTTGTTCGTGACGGTTTTCATTCCATACTGTTACTTTAACCATAATATCCAACTCCCATATCAATTTACTTTATCTATTATTTTAAATGATAGTACAATTAATGAAACGGCTTACATTGACACATAGGGTGTAAAATATTGAACTCGGGTAACTTAATTACTATTCACAGATTTTAAGTAATTCATGCTGATTTCAATGCTTTCCAAGGGGGAACGGCGGCAAACATCCTGCTCGATCACCCACCACTGTACTCCATTTTCCTTTCCTTTACGCAGCACGGCTTCAATGTCTACCCCGCCTGTTCCAAGTTCGGCAAAAAATTGTTCTCCATCTGTTGTCATGTCCTTTAAATGAATAAGAGGTGTTCGATTTTTGTATCGATTGATCCACCCAACTGGATTTTCACCCGCTTTTGTCAGCCAATAAACGTCCAATTCCGTCTTTACATTACTGGATTCCGTTTTATCAAAAATGGTTTCGAGAATCGTTTTGCCATTGGGCAGCACTTCCAGTTCAAAATCATGATTATGGTAGCAAAGGGAAATGCCTTCACGACGGCAGGTTTCTCCAGCTCTATCTAAAAAGGCAATAAGTGCTTTGTAATCTTCTATGCTGCGGCGTTCTGGAAGTAGGTATGGGCAGACCACATAGTTACTGCCTACTATTTTCTGATCCTCAATCACTTGATACAGATTATTTTCCAATGCTTCCAGCGGCACGTGACTGGCTGCTGCTTGCAGGCCAAACTCATCTAATAATACTCTTACTTCTTTTGCTGATAATCCTCCATATCCGGCAAATTCAACACCATCAAAGCCAAGATCAGCTACTTTTTTTAACGTTCCGGCAAAATCTTGGGCACTTTCTTCCCGCAGTGTAAACATTTGTACAGCGATTGGAATCTTTTTCATCCTTATCCCCCCATTTTAAAAACCTTCCTTATTTGATTACATATTAAAGGGTGTTACAGCAATTAAACATAGATGATATAATTAAAACATCTACTATCTTGCTATTTTATTTAAAACGAGGGAGCATATGACAACAAATATTTTATTTTGCGGCTATTCGTATCACACAAATGGATATCATTCGCAGCATACATCAGGATATCCCTCTTATCTATTCCGGCTGCAAACAGAAGGCCTTTGTGAAGTAGTGGTGAAGGGTAGAAAAATGGAACTGGAGAAAGGAGATCTTCTGCTCATAAAACCAGGGGATCACTATGAACTACTCGTACATCCTGGCCAAAACAGCGGCGACTATCATTTAGTCTGCGAAGGTTCATGGGTGGACGAATGGTGGAATCGTTCCAAAAAGCCAGAGGTCTCCAGAATCGATTTGGATGATAAACTGCTGGTGCTATGGCGTCATATCATGATTGAAAAACGCCGTCCAACCTCCAGCCAAAACGAAGAGCTCAGCAGCTATTTGCTGCGAGCTCTCTGCTTAACTTTAGAACGAGCCATTAATGAAACAGTGCCTTCTTTCAACGTTCCGTATACTGTGACAAGGATGCTGCGATTCATTGAAGAACATGCTACAACCGCCTTTAAAGTCGAAGATGTGGCAAAGCATGCCGGTCTTAGCATCTCCCGGTCCGTTCATCTTTTTAAAAGCAGTGTTGGAAAAACGATGATTGAATATGCCCTTGAAATCCGTTTATCTGCGGCAATTGAGCGAATGAAATACACATCCTTGACACTAGAACAGATTGCCGAGGATTGTGGCTTCGGCAGCTATCCCTATTTTCATCGAGTCTTCCATAAGAGGTATGGCGTTGCTCCAGGGGTATACAGACGTCAGGAATATTAGAAAAAAGAGGGATTAAAACTTTCCCTCTTTTGGTGATAGTTTGTCCTATTTTCTTGGATCTACGTAATCAGGATAATCCGTAATAATTCCATCTACGTTCATCTCTAAAAGGAAATCCGCTGCTTCTTGGCTGCGAACCGTCCAGGATTGAATTTTCATTCCAAGCGCGTGCACGTGATCAACCAATTCTTTTGTTACGATTCCGTAGCTTGGATTAAAGTAATCTGCATACGTTGCAAATTCTTTCAAAGCTTGTTCTGTTGTGTGGGCTTTATTGGATGTAAGGACACCAATCGGCATCTTTGGAAGCAATTTGTTTGTTATTTTCATAGATTCAAAATTAAACGATTGAATAATAATCTTTTCATTTTGTGGTTTATCGAGATTTCGCACTTTTAATTTCTGTGCAACCTGTGCTTCAATTCCAGGATAGAGCTCAGGTGCCTTTAATTCTATTAAAATACCAACTCTCCCATGATAACGGTCAAGAATTTCATCGAAGGTTGGGATTTTTTCTCCTTTAAATTCTTCCCCCTTCCAGCTGCCTGCATCTAGGCTTCTGATTTGTTCAAAGGTTAAATCCTTCACATTGCCTGTCCCATCCGTTGTTCTGTCAACCGTTGTGTCATGAATGATGACCAATTCCCCATCCTTGCTTCTTTGGACATCGATTTCAATATAATCTGCTTTCATTTCGACGCCTTTATCAAAAGCGGCAATCGTATTTTCCGGTGCGTACCCTGTTGCACCACGGTGAGCAACATTATCAACTTTTCGTAACTCCCCAGTTGTTTCTGCTGCAAAAGCCTGTTGAAAAGGACTAAATAATAAACTAAAAGCCAGGCCAGCTCCAATCAAAGTCGCTTTTTTCATTTTTCTCCATCTCCCTTTTATTTGTCTGCTACTACAAATAAAATTCTACAGGGGAATTGTTTAGCCCATATGTAGTTACCATTTAGACTTGGTTAAAGTCATGTAAATAAATATAGTGAAAAATACATACAAAAATTTACAAACAATTCATTCTTTTTCCTATTGTAAAAAAAATAAGCAGAGAAAGAGGATCCTTTCTCTGCTTATCACTGTTTCATATATTCTGTTCGATATTCATTCGGGGTAATTCCCTCCACCTTTTTAAATACCTTCCGAAAATACTTATCATCCTGATATCCAATCATGCCCGCAATTTCATAGATTTTTAACTGGCTGTTTTTCAACAAGGACTTTGCCTTCTCCATCCTGATTCTTACGATGTAATCAGAGATATTTTCGTTAAATTCCTGTTTAAATTTCCTCGAGATATATTCTCTGCTGATATAGAAATGGTCTGAAATCTCCTGTAGTTTTACATCCCGGTCATAATTTTCCTGAAGGTACTTTTCAATATCAATAATGATATTATTATTCTTTTGCAGTGTGCTTTTCTTTACTTTCTTTAAAAAAATGGAAATTTCACGCTTAATTCTCTTTTTATACGCTTCTAGTTTAAACGTGCCGTTTGAATCGAAAAATAAATCAACCCGCTCTTCAATATCTTCCGGAGCCTTAAATGAAATATTGTAATGCTTAAACCACTTATTGCTGATAACCATATACTCATTTTCTAAATTTATCACCTGTCTTACAGATAAATAGTCCAATTCTGTTATGTCCTTTTCGATTCGATCCATTAATTCTTCAAAAGCCCTAATTTCTCCGGTTTGAATAGCCATTTCTATATCTGAAGAATATGCAATCAAACTCTTTAGGGATGGAGCTGTATCGATATCTGACACATAGACTCTTCTTCGACTATCAGTCAATATATTTCTATTTAATATAACCTTTCGCGCATGGTGATATGAATCTTTCAACTTCGAACTGTTATTTACAGCTTTCCCGGCTGCAATCGGACAAGAGATATCTAACATATTTTTTAGTGTCTTATAGATATGGACTAATATCTCTTCTACCAACTCAAACTTATCCCAAAAAATCAGTACAATTTCACCCTTTTTAGATAAGTAACGAAAACCAATTCCATTCCCATTTTCCTTCATGATTTCGTTAATAATATTCAAAATCGTAAAATACGTTAAATCTCGATCTCCTTGAAACGCCTCCATTGTTTTTCCGTCCACTCGAACAATAGCGGCTTTATAATCACGTGACTGTTTTAACCAGCCGAATTCTTCATATAAATCTTTCTGGAAATGTTCGCTATTTACTAGCTGTGTTAGTTTGCGATCTCGATAAACAGGAGTCATTTCATTAATTAGCAGTGAGCTTGTTTCTTTTCTCCGCCTCTCATCTTCTTCTTTCTTCCATTCATTCACCGCTTTTTCCAAGGTTTGATTTAAAATATCCGGTTCAATAGGCTTTAAGAGATAGTCTGAACTGCCGAAATGGATCGCTTTTCTCATATAATGATAGTCATCGTAACCTGTCACTACAATCGTTTTACTGTTGGTGTGATTTTCTTTGATCCACTCTAAAAGCTGAGTTCCATCCATTTTTGGCATCTTCATATCAGAAAAAATGATCTCAGGACGGATGGTTTGGATTAGCTCAATAGCTTCTTCACCGTTTCCTGCTTCATATATTTCACCTATTCCATTTTGCTCCCAATGTGCTAGAATCTTAATTCCATCTCGGACATGTTTTTCATCATCAACAATCAACGCCTTCATGAATGTTCCACCTCTTTCGGCATTACCTTCGGGATTTGGATGGTAACCGTAAAACCACCTTCTTCATTCCGGTTAACTGACAGCTTTGCCTGGTTATGATAATAAATCTGTAATCGGTCATAAATATTTTTTAGCCCTATCGCTTCTCTTTGGGTGTCTGCTTTTGAAATGCCATGAACCAGTTCCATGCGAATTTTCTCAAGATGATCATCGCTAGGACCCATTCCATTATCCTTTATAGAGATTAAGACCATATTGTCGTTCTCGAGAAATGCATCTATTTGAATCCATGCTTTTTCTATGTGCTGATCAAAGCCATGCTTAAAACAATTTTCCACAACGGGCTGTAAAATCATTTTTGGAACGGATATCGCTTTGACTTCATCTTCGATATTCAGTTCAAATTCAAACTGCTCTTCAAAGCGCTGTTTTTGCAGTAATAAATAGGATTTCACATGATTCAACTCGGAGGTAAATGGAACAATATCATCCTTCATATTCATACTGTATCGCATAATCGTTGATAAGGATGTCAGTAATGAATACACCGGAACCGCATTTAATTTTAATGCCAATGTCCCAATTGACTGAAAGGCGTTATAAAGGAAATGCGGATTAATTTGTGATTGCAGCACCCGCAGCTGTGATGCTTTGTTTTCTATCTCTAATTTATATTCACTCTCAATCAACTCATCTATTTTCGCAATCATTCGTTTAAAATGCCTTCCCAGCATTCCAATTTCATCACTGCCTAATGATTCAAAATCAGCTTTCAATTCACCTTTCTCGACTTTCTTCATATTGTCGATTAACACTTTTATGGGTGCTGTTAGCTTAAAGGAAACAAACATGGTCCCCAGTAATGCAAATATAAGTGTAGCCAAACCAATCAAAATATTGATGATAACAGTTTCTCTTGCACCCTGATAAAGAACATCATAAGGGATTCGTTTTACGATAGACCAGTCCTTAAACGAATCTGTGAATGTTTCATGGACGATGACACCCGTAAACTGCTTGTCCTTCCATTCGAAACTTTTCCTGCCTTTCGGTTCCTTTTTTACCTGTTCAAACCACTTTTCATTATTTTCCTTTCCAATCTCTTTTTCATTTGAAGAGTAAATAATCATTCCCTTTTCATTCATAATATATAGGTCTTCGACGTCTTTCGTATATAATCGTTCGGAGATTGCACTAATTCTAGAAAGATTAATATCTATCGATAAAAAACCCAAAACATCTGCTAATGGGACATCCCGAATTACATTATGGAAGCTTAATACATTCACCTTCTGCGAATTAGGAATAACCGAGATATTGTTATAGCTATAAATCTCGTGCGGAGGTTCAATAAGGGAATAGCCCTCTATGGTGGTTAACATCCGATAGTAAGGGTGTGAAAATATATTTTCATAAGTTGCCCTGCCGCTGATTCTCGAATGATAATTGGTGAATGATTCCTTTTCTTCATGAATATAAAGATGCATTTGTTCAATTTCAGGACGCGTATTAAATAAATAGGCAAGTACTCTGCGCACTTCTTCTTGATTCACAACCAAGTTGGTGGAGACCCCATTTCGCATTACATTCATAAAAGGAGTATATCGATAAGGGACCGATGACATTTGGGCAATATCATTTAAATATACAGTCAGCTCTTCCTTGCCTTTTATAAGCAAGTCATGATTTGTTGAAACAGAGCGTTCATTAAGTGACTGGGTCGTGTAAAAATAAGTAACAGTGATGGCTGTCCCAAAAGGGAGAACTGTTACAAGCATTAAAAAGATAATAAGCTTTTTTCGAATACCCCATCGCATACAATCATGGTTAGTCTTGCATTGTTTAAAAAACTAACCTGTCCTCCCTTGCAACATTTTTAGAACATTGTAGCACAACTTTGAATTGCCTTTAATAGGGTAATATTTTGACTTGTTCAATATTTTCCACCCTAGTGGTCAATGTAAGCCGTTTCATAATTTTCTACAATCTCTAAAATAAGGGTATGGAGGTGCAGGGAATGAATAACGAAAGTAAGTTGGATACGGTTAAGGGGGCAGCCCTCACAAATCAGAAAAGCTTGAATGTTTCTAAGTCAGTTTCTTTTTGGAATAAGAAGAAATGGAAAGATGCTGGGTTATTTACCCTTTTTGTAGGTCCGGTTTTATTAGCTTTTATACTTATAGTTTTAATCCCATTCTTTACAGGTATATATTATGCATTTACTGATTGGAACGGGGTAACAGGTTCCGTCAAATGGGTGGGACTAGATAATTTCAAATACTTATTTACAGAGGACAAGCAATTTCAAACGTCCTTCATTCTTACAACAAAATACACAGTCGTAGCCATTATTTTAACGAACCTAATCGGGTTTGGATTAGCCTTACTAGTAGCACAAAAGTTGAAAGCAAAAAACGTCTTACGCACAGTTTTCTTCATGCCTAACTTAATCGGCGGATTAATCCTAGGTTTTATCTGGCAGTTTATTTTTGTAAAAGGATTTGCATCCTTAGGTGAATTAACGGGGATTCCTCTATTTGAACTAGCATGGTTAGGGGATGCGAAGACAGCATTCTGGGGAATTGTCATCGTCAGTGTTTGGCAGGGTGCAGGTTACATTATGATTATCTATATTGCTGCCCTGCAGAATGTACCGCAGGAATTAATTGAAGCAGCAAGAATTGACGGAGCTAATCGATTCCAAATCCTTCGTCATATCACCATGCCGCTTGTTGCACCAGCAGTAACAATTTGTTTATTTTTAACAACCGCTTCATCCTTTAAAGTCTTTGATGCTAACCTGTCATTGACAAACGGCGGCCCTTTTAAATCAACAGAAATGCTGGCGCTAAACATTTATACAGAAGCATTTGTTAATAACCGGTACGGTATCGGTGAAGCAAAAGCATTAATTTTCTTCATTGTCGTAGCAGCGATTACCGTCCTTCAAGTTACAATTTCAAAGAAAAGGGAGGTTGAATCCTAATGGGCAACAGGTATACATGGAGAACATCGATTGTTGAAATCCTTGCGATCCTGCTAGGTCTTCTCTTTTTAGTTCCTTTCTATTATGTGTTTTCAAACTCCTTGAAACCATTTGCTGAAATTTTAACCAACACCTCGGCCCTGCCAAAAGTGTTGATGTTTGATAACTATGTAAATGCATTCGAAAAATTACAGTTCTTAACTGTATTTAAAAACTCGTTAATCATTACTATTGGCAGCAATATCGTTCTCGTTATCTTTTGTTCGATGGCTGCGTACATGTTAGTTCGTACCAAAAAGAAAATCAGCAATATCATTTTCATGACATTCGTTGCCGCAATGATCATTCCGTTCCAATCACTCATGATTCCTCTTATTAAAACAGCGGGTAACTTGGGACTATTAAATAGCATCTGGGGACTTGTCTTCATGTACCTTGGCTTTGGATCGGGAATGACCATCTTCTTATATCACGGTTTTATCAAAGGGATTCCATTAGAGCTTGAAGAAGCAGCAATTATCGATGGCTGTTCACGGTTTGGGGTTTTCTGGAGAATTGTTTTTCCACTATTAAAACCAATTACTGTCACCATCGTTATCTTAAACAGCTTATGGATTTGGAATGACTTCTTATTACCATCATTGGTTCTTCAAGATCCAGAGTTACGGACGATTCCATTGGCAACTTTCTTCTTCTTTGGGCAGTATACAAAGCAATGGGATTTAGCACTTGCAGCATTAGTAATTGGTATCATTCCATTATTAATTTTCTTCTTTACCATGCAAAAACATATTATCCAAGGAATTACCAGCGGTTCTATTAAGTAGGGAACAACCTCTGCTGTCAAAATACCAGACAGCAGAGATTTATAAATATATAATTATCATTCTAGGGGGAAAAACAAATGGCATTTAAAAAGTATTCATTGGTCGCAGGTTTACTATCCGCTTCACTTCTTTTAGGAGCTTGTTCTAGCGACAGTACATCTGGGGATAAAAAAAGCAGCGGTAGTAAGGACGATAAAGTTGTAGTGGATATCTTCCAAGGAAAAGTTGAAATTGCTGACCAATTGAAAGCGTTAACAGATGAATATACGAAACAAAACCCAAAAGTTACATTTAACATTGAAACAGTAGGCGGCGGTGCCGATGGCGCTGCAGCTCTTAAAGCAAAATTCGCCTCTAACCAAGCACCTGATATTTTTACAAATGGCGGTGACCAGGAAGCTTTAGTGTGGAAAGATAAATTTGAAGATTTATCAGACCAGACTTGGATCAAGGATGCCTTTGAAGGTACTTTAGATGGAATGACGATCGATGGAAAAGTATACGGAATGCCTTTTAATATGGAAGGGTACGGATTTGCCTACAACAAAAAATTATTTGAAAAAGCTGGGATTAAAGAGATCCCAACAACATTCTCTGCGCTAGAAGAAGCAGCGAAAAAGCTTAAAGATGCCGGCATTACTCCATTCTCAATCGGTTACGCTGAATGGTGGGTATTAGCCAACCACGGGATGAATGTTCCGTTTGCTTACCAAGAAGATCCAGATGCTTTCATTAAAGGTTTAAATGAAGGTACATCAAAAATTGAAGGAAATAAAGAATTCGATAGTTTCTTCAAACTATTAGATTTAACAATGAAGTATGGTAACAAAAATCCATTAACAACAGACTATAACACGCAAGTAACACTATTTGCTACAGGTGAAGCAGCAATGATTCAGCAAGGTAACTGGATTCAGCCAATGCTTGATAAATTAGATCCAAACTTGGAAGTTGGCTTCATTCCATTAGCACTTAGCGATGATCCTGCCCAATCAGATAAGTTAATGATTGACGTACCAAGCAACTGGGTTATCTACAACAAAGCACCTGAAGCAGACAAAGAAGCTGCCAAAGACTTTTTAAATTGGATGGTTACATCTGAAGAAGGTAAAACAGCACTGACGAAGGAATTTAAATATATTCCTGCCTTTAAAAACATTGAAGCAAATCCTGAAGATATTGGAGCACTAGGTGCGGACCTTCTTAAATATTCTCAAGAAGGAAAAGCCTACCAGTGGCAATTCATGAAATATCCTGATGGTGCAGGTCAAGAGTTTGGTGCAACCCTGCAAGCATATGTAGGCGGCCAAAAATCAAAAGAAGAAGCCATGAAAGCACTAGATGCAACATGGGCTAAATTGAAGAAATAATAATACAATCAAAGCACAATGGAACTTATCATTCGTTCCATTGTGCTTTTTATCCTATTAAAAAATATGGGGGATTTTTATTTATAAACTAAATGAATATGTTGCCTTAATCACTGGTGTAAGTCATGAAAATGGAATTGGAGCCGCTATCTGCAATAAATTAGCTTCTGAAGGGGCGGATATTTTCTTTACCCATTGGCGTTCTGATGCGAATTGGATTAAACAGTTTGAAGACAGCATCAAAGAATATGGTGTTCGTTGTGGAAATTTAGAAGTTGATTTGGCTGATCCAAGCGCACCGTTTCATTTACTAGATGTTGTTACTGCTGAATTAAGTATACCTGCCATTCTAGTTAATAATGCAGCTCATTCCTCAAGTGATGGGTATATGGATTTGGACGCAAAAACACTAGATGATCATTATGCCGTAAATATGAGAGCTACTTTCCTATTATCTGTAGAATTTGCTCGTCGGTTTAGACAATCCCAACATGCGATGGGCAGGATTATTAACCTTACATCCGGTCAAGCACTTGGCCCAATGCCTGGTGAATTAGCTTATGCGGCAACCAAGGGGGCAATTTCTGCCTTTACCCTTTCCTTATCTGCAGAACTTGCTCCTCTTGGTATTACAGTTAATGCAGTAAACCCAGGACCTACGGATACCGGATGGATGAACGAAGAAATCAAACAGGCGATATTGCCAAAGTTCCCATTAGGGCGTATTGGAATTCCTGGAGATGCAGCACGCCTCGTTGCATTCCTTGCCAGTGAAGAAGCAGAGTGGATTACAGGACAGATATTGAATTCAGAAGGTGGATTTTTAAGAAGCTAGGCGTTTATTATTGACCAAGAAGGGGTGCCCAAGTCGGACACCCTGTTGATCACTTATTCTCTATCCGGACTATTTACCATAATCCCAGCGACTTGTGTTAACCGGTCATAAAACGCAAGTCCCGCTGGTGTATCATAAAGACCAATTTCTTGAAAGCTTTCTTTCATACAGCTAAGCCAGCACTGTGCTCTTCTTGGTGTAACCTCAAAGGGAAGATGACGATGCTGCATTGCCGGCGGTCCGAATTCCTGGCTATAAAGTGCTGGACCACCCAAGAACTGTGGAAGGAACATTCTTTGTTTCCTCATAATTTCCTCCATATCCCCTTCAAACAACGGCCGTAACTCAGGATCTGCATAAACTCTTGGATAAAAAGCCGCAACAAGCTTATCAATGGTATCCTGACCGCCAATTTCACTATAAAGTGTTTTAAATTTATATTCCAAGTTCTACACCCCTTTTACTTTCTTTTGATTATAAAGATAAAGGCGATAGTTTTTCGTGATTTAAATCACACTTTTACGAAATAACTTAGTTCATGCTCGGTGCAACTAGTTCTACTTTAATTCGATCTGGATCCTCAAAGAAAACAGCGTAATAGTTTTTTCCACCTGCATACGGATGCTTGTTTTGATATAGGATTGGTATTCCCTTCTCTATTAATACCTCCGTTATTTCATCAACATGCTCCTTAGACCTTGCATGAAACGCGAGATGGTTAAGCCCTACTCTGCAGCGATGGTATGGAACATCCAAGTATCTTTCTTCAGCCTGCACAAATACAAGATAGGTTTCTCCATGTTTCCAGCTAATACCATGATCCCACTTTTGAAATTGAACATAACCCAATTCCTTTAGAAACCACTCCCAGAATTCGTTTGTCTTACTAAGATTAGAAACATAAATTTCAATATGGTGAAGCATGTTTGTATTCCCCTTTCGTGAAAAAAACCGGCAGCCAATGGGCTTACCGGTGCTTTTCCTCTATCTTATAGTTGTTCTCCATTTGTCGCAATAACATCTTTGTACCAGAAAAATGATTTTTTCTTTTTTCGTTCTAACGTTCCACTGCCATCGTCATGCTTATCTACATAGATAAAACCATAACGTTTTGACATTTCACCAGTTGAAGCTGAAACAAGGTCGATACATCCCCAAGATGTGTAACCCATAAGTTCAACACCATCTTCAATCGCTTCACCCATTGCTTCGATATGGCTTCTTAGATAATCAATACGATAATCATCGTTGATTGAGCCATCCTCTTCAACCTTATCATAAGCACCTAGTCCATTTTCTACGACGAAAAGTGGTTTTTGATAGCGGTCATACAATTGGTTTAGAGAAATTCTTAAACCAACAGGGTCAATTTCCCATCCCCATTCGCTCGCGCTTAAGAATGGGTTCTTTACACCGCCAATCAAATTACCTTGTCCGACTTCTTCTGGAGTTTTATTCTTTTTCTCTGTGCGTGACATATAGTAACTGAAGGAAATGAAATCAACAGTACCTTCTTTAATGATTTCTAAGTCGCCCTCTTTAATATCAAGGTTAATGCCATTTTCTTTGAAGAAGCGATTTGCAAAGGCTGGATAAGCTCCTCTGACTTGTACATCACCACAATAGTTATTAAATAGACGTTCCTCTTGTAGAGCGTGCATTACATTTTCAGGATTGGAATCAAAAGAATAAGTCGGCGCATAAATAAGCATACAACCAATTTGACTTCCTGGAATAATCTCATGTCCTGCTTTTACAGCAATTGCACTTGCTACAAATTGATGATGAAGTCCTTGGAAACTATCCTGTAATTTTGTTTCTTCGCTTTCAGGAGAAAAACCAAGTCCCAATATTGGCATATGTGTGGCCCCATTGATTTCGTTAAATGTTAACCAGTATTTTACTTTGTTTTTATAGCGTTTGAATAATGTTGTTGCATAACGCTCAAAAAATCCGATTACTTCACGGCTGCGCCAGCCGCCATATTCTGTAATTAAATAAAGCGGAATCTCATAGTGAGAAATAGTTACAACTGGTTCAATATTATATTTTTTTAGTTCATCGAATACACGGTCGTAGAAAGCTAGACCTTCTTCATTCGCTTCTAACTCGTTACCTTTAGGGAAAATTCGGCTCCAGGCAATACTCATGCGATACGTTTTGAACCCCATTTCAGCAAAAAGAGCGATATCTTCTTTGTACCGATGAAAGAAATCAATGCCTTCATGGTTGGGATAAACATATTTATCATTATTGATTTTAAAATCAAAACCAGGTTCTGCTATTACTTTTAATCTTACTTTTCCTCCAGGCATTACATCTGCCAAGTTCATACCTTTTCCACCTTCTAGATATGCACCTTCTAATTGATTAGCAGCAGTAGCACCGCCCCATAAAAATCCTTCTGGAAACTTATAATTTTCAACCATTTTTTTCACCTCATAATAATATTTTGATTTATTTATGTAGGGGAGAGAAAACCTCCCCTTATCTAACAACTACACAAGTAAAGCTAAAAATGCCTCGCGCTCCTCAACCTTGCCTTCTTTTACAGGTTCAATCGTTTGATATCTGTCAGTATTTGTGATAATCACTGGTGTAATTAAGTCATAACCTTCAGCTTTTATTGCTTCCATATCAAAAGTGACAAGAGTCTTACCTACATCAACAAAATCACCATCTTTAACATGTGCAGTGAAGTGTTTTCCATTTAGTTTTACAGTATCTAACCCTACGTGAATCAGTATTTCTGCTCCATTATCACTTGTAATACCAATGGCATGCTTTGTTTTAAAAATAGTGGTTACTCTTCCAGTTACAGGAGAAACGACTTTTCCTTCCTGTGGCTGAATCGCCAAACCTTTACCCATGATTTCAGATGAAAAAGTTGAATCATTTACTTCACTTAATGCTTTTACATCGCCCTTTATAGGACTATAAACTTGTTCAGCAGCTACAACTAGATCGGACTTTGACTCTTCAGTTTGTCCATTCTCTTCTGTTGAAGTCTCAGTTTCCTCTTCACTTTCGATATCTTCAAATCCCATAACATATGCTGCAATAGCCCCTGCAGCGAACGCGATAGGTAATCCAATAAGAGCTAGTACAAATGTTTCACCAATAAATGATGTTACACCTGGTAAACCAGCATTACCGCCAATGATGAAATATTTAACTCCAACCGCACTGTAATAGGCTCCACCAACAGCACCACCAATTAATCCGCCAATGAATGGTTTCTTTAAACGCATATTCACACCGTACATTGCTGGTTCAGTAATACCCATAATAGCTGTTATACTAGTTGTCATGGCAAGAGATTTAAATGATTTATTTTTAGAACGTAATGCTACTGCAAAAGTTGCACCAGCCTGCCCCATATTCGCTACAAACATAGATGGTAAAATAACATCATAGCCCTTGGTAGTAATATTGTTCATAACAATTGGCAAAAATGCGTAGTGCATACCAGTCATAATAATCAGTGAGAATGTACCGCCTAAAATTAATCCTGCAAATATCCAGCCATGTTCAAATAATAGCCCGACTCCTACAGACAGCCAGTTACCGATAATAGAACCGAGTGGTCCCAAAACAATTAACGTAACTGGAACAACAATTAATAGTGTAAGCATTGGTACAACGATAAGTTTAATCACACTAGGTGTAATGCGATCAATCCATTTTTCAACATAGGATGAAACCCATACAGCCAGCAAGATTGGAATAACCGATGAAGAATAAGTTACTGCGGTTACCGGCAATCCAAGGAAGCTTATTTTTTCACCTGCACTCAATAAGGTCGTTAATGTAGGATGTAACAATGCAGCACCTATCGCAGCAGCCACATACACATTGCTTCCAAATTTTCTTGCTGCACTAACTGCTAATAAAATTGGTAAGAAATAAAAGGCACCATCACCAATCGCAGTTAAAATAATGTTAACTTGACTTTCAGCTGTTAACCATCCTAATGTCACCGCAATGGCTAACAGCCCTTTAATCATACCCGCACCAGCAATAGCAGGAAGGATTGGCGTGAATGTTCCTGAAATTATATCAAAGATAGAATTAATGACGTTTTTCTTTTTCCCTGATTGTTGTTTGTTAGTGCCTTCTGTTTTAATCGAACTATTACCTAAAATCGCATTATATACTTTTGGCACATCGTTCCCAATAATAACCTGGAACTGGTCACCACTGACATTCGTTCCCATTACACCAGGAACTTTTTCTAATTTTTTGCGGTCTACTTTACTATTATCATGTAAGTTAAATCGTAATCTCGTCATACAGTGAATAACATTTTGCACGTTTTTTTCTCCGCCAATGTGTTCAAGAATTCCGTTGGCTGTTTTATTAAAATCCATTGTGTAACCCTCCTATTTTTTCAAAAAAATAACCTGAGCAACTCAAAATGGACATGTGTTCCATTCGAGTTACTCAGGTTTTGCCTGCTTTACCAGTAACAATCCTGTTTTGTTTTATTTAGTTTTTGCAGTGTTTCATGAAGGTATTCACAGCTGGCCATTACTTGCGATTACCTCACATAAGGGACAATGATGTTAATAAAAAAAACCTAAATCAGAACATACCACATTGGCAGTCATGATTTAGGTTTTGCCTGCTTTACCAGTAACAATCCTAAGAAAGAATTATTATTTATTTTTCGTTGTCCCTTTAAAACCAAAAAAACCTAAATTGCACGTCAAAAATATGACACTACAATTTAGGTTTTGCCTGCATAATCAGTAACAATCCTAAGAAATTAATAAGTTGTTTATTAATTTGTATCCATAGAATAGCATGCGCTTTCATTCACTGTCAACGTTTTCTTTTCAAAAAAAATAATGGTATAAAGTGGAACTAATTCCGATTCACTACTCTTTCAATATGAATAGCTAAGTAAGCCATTTCTTCCTTTGTTAGATCTTGACCATGTTCTTTCTTGATGTAATCTTTTATCTTCTTTACACAAGCAATAGCATCCTTGTACTTCTCTTTCATCATCTCATAAAGGAAGTCATCTTTACTGCCAAGTGAGGTTCCACTGAATAACCTTTGAGCAAAAAACTTTAAGTGGGTAAGAAACCGAAAATAATTTAAAGAATCCTCATCAATATCAATTTTAAAATGATACTTTACGATATTTAAAACATCCTGAATTAATTTAGTGATATTTACAACATTCGGCATTTCTTCATTTAATTCTGCATTTACAATATGCATCGCAATAAATCCTGCCTCATCCTCTGGCAAAGAAATCCCAAGCTTATTGTTTATTTTCTCAATTGCTTTTAAGCCAATCGCATACTCATCCTTATAAATTCGTTTAATCTCCCAAAGCAATGCATTCGAAATCAATAAGCCTTTTTTATTTCTTTCAATCGCAAAGACAATATGGTCAGTTAATGAAACATAAATACTTTCATTCAACTTTTTGCCCAACGTAACCTTTGCATAATTGATAATCGCCTCGGCAACCTCCATATACTCCAATGGAATGTCATATAATAGGGTTTTGAACTTTTCTGAGACATCTTTATTGTCTAACTTAAAAATCTTTTCGATTTTCTCCTCTTCCACAACATCACCAGGTCGTTTCTGAAAAGCAATGCCTCTGCCCATAATCACTAACTCTTTATTGTTCTCGTCCATTACACTAATAACATTATTGTTAATTACTTTTGCGATTTTCATCTTAATCACCTATTGTGAATTTATTTGTGTAAAAAAAAAACCTAAGACTAATTATGTATGGATAATTAGTCTTAGGTTTTGCCTGATTAAACAGTAACAACCCTAAAAAGTGAAAAAATTTAACTAGAAAAAATTCTATCACTTTTTCTTCAAGTGTTCAATATTTGAAAAAACTAAATATATCAAAGACTCTACTACAGATCTTCAGAAATCTTAGATTTTTTCCCTTTACCAATTTGTTTCCAGGCTAATACAACAGCTAGTGTCACAACGGTCCCAACGATTGCTTCTGGAATTCCACTCGTTATGGCAACCGTCCAAGCTACTTCGACTCCCATATACCCTCTTACGACAGCCATTGTTAATACAAGGACTGTATTGGTCAAGGTCCCTAAGAAAGCCGCAGATCCAATCGCCAAATATTCACTCCTTCGACGAATCCCAACATAGACCAGCCAAGCAATAACTCCAATAAATAGTCTAGGAAGAATGGCTACTAATGGATCTTTGAATAGAGGAACGGTTGCATTTAAGAAGGATGAAACACCAAAGATAAGTCCCACAATTGCTCCCACAACCGGACCCTGCATTATCCCCCCGATTATCGCAGGAATATGCATGATTGTGGCATTTCCGGCAGCTGTAGGTACGGGAATATACCCTATCCGTGTTACACCTAAAAGAATGGCAACCGCACCAAGTACCCCAGCAATAACAATATTTCGAACGGTTAATGAGCCTTTCATTCTATTTCTCCCCCTTTTTCTACTCTAATATGGAAAGTGATAAAAAAGTAATAGTGCTGAAACTAGTAACCCAATAATTAATACGAAATAATCTCGTCCGATTGCTTTGTAAACAGAATAGGTACTCCTATCATTTCCAGGAGTATAGCAGCGCGATTCCATTGCTAATATAAGATCCTCTGCTCTCGATAACGCAATATTAAATAAGGGGATGATGATTGGAAGCATATCCTTCGTTCTCTGAATAATTCTCCACCATTCTCCTGACCCAAAATCTGCACCTCTAGATGCTTGTGCTTTCATCATTTTTTCCATTTCAATCGCAAAGGTTGGGACAAAGCGAATGGCAATGGTGATAATTAATGAGAACTCATGGACAGGAAATTCTATCTTCTTTAAAGGACTTAAAAGGCTATGAATGGCATGTGTTAACTCTGTTGTTGATGTGGATAGCGTCAGAACACTGCTTAATAAAATAATTTCCACAAAACGTACTGCTGAAACGATTACCAGCCGAATACTCTCACTTGTAATTAAGATAAATCCATACTCAAAGAATATCGTCCCGCCGGAAAACACATTGCCTTGGAAAATCAGCTGGAGCACAGCTAAAATAATGATAAATGGGATTGCGGGTTTGATGCCCGATAAACCATAACTGATAGGTATTTTAGATGCCCAGAATAAATAAATAGATAATAGCAGTCCGAGAGCATTTCCTAAATAACTAGTATTAAGGGCTATGGCAATGACAAGAATTGTGAATACCAACAGCTTTATTCTTGGGTCAAGGCGATGAATAAAGGAACCTGTTGGAACATGTTGACCAATCGTGATATTCCTTGATAAATCAAATTCACTAGCCATGATTCTCTCCCTCTCTACTGGCAAGAACCTTTATTATTTCACCTGCAGCTTCCGAAATCGTAAAAGCAGAAGTATTTATAGTATATCCAAGGTCTTTTAGCCGATATAAAACCTGTACCGTTTCAGGTGTTCCAATTTGGTGGCGTTCTAGTTTGTCCTTATCAGTAAAAATACTTTCTGGAGTACCTGATAATACATCCTTCCCATTAGCCATAACATAAACTCTGTCAGCTAAATAAGCAACTTCCTCCATATTGTGTGAAACAAAAATAACAGTAAGGTTTTCCATTTTATTCAAGAACTTAATCTTATCCAGCAGCTCGTTCCGTGACCTAGGGTCAAGTCCTGCAGTCGGTTCATCAAGAACCAATATCTTCGGCTTTAACGCTAGTATCCCCGCAAGAGCAACTTTACGCTTTTGTCCGCCGCTTAAGGCAAATGTCTGCCGATCCTTCATTTCTTCGAAGTCTAAGCCAACCATATCCATTGCCCATTTAACTCGTTCCCGTACTTCTTTTAAGGGTAAGCCAAGTTTAAAGGGTCCATATGCTATATCATCGCCAATTAATTTTTCAAAAATTTGATCTTCAGGATTCTGAAAAACGAGCCCAACCTGTCTCCTCAATGCCTTAATATCGATTCGTTTCTTCGATAAATCTACTCCATCGATAATGACTTTCCCTTTATCCGGTCGGATTAGGCCATTAAAATGCTGGATAAGCGTGGATTTCCCCGAACCTGTATGCCCAATAATTGCGATACATTCCCCCTCTTTAACACTCATGCTTGTCCCCTTTAAAGCTGCATGCTCCATAGGGGTTCCTTTCATATATGTATGAAATAAATTTTCTACTACGATGATCGGCTTCTCAGGCACTTAGACCACCTCCTTAGATCCTAGCATTAGAAACTCTCTTTACCTCATTGACCAGTTCCTTCTCATGAATCAACTCTCTCGAAAAAGCTGGAATTTGATTATGGATGATTTCAGCCATCTGACTTACGGCTGGGATATCCAATTGGAGCTGCAGTAACTCCTCTTTGTGTTTAAAAATTTCACTAGGTTTTCCGTCCATTACAATCTTTCCGTCTTCAACGACAATAATGCGGTCCGCTTCCGCCGCTTCAGACATGCGATGGGTGACGGTAATAATCGTCATTCCCATTTCATTCATTTTTTTCATGACCTGAAGAACTTCATTCCTGCCAAAGGTATCAAGCATGCTAGTAGACTCATCGAACACGATGCAATCTGGCCGCATGGCGAGTACTCCAGCAATGGCAACTCTTTGTTTTTGACCTCCTGATAAGTGGTGTGGAGGTCTTTTCCGAAACTCTGACATTTTCACGACCTCTAAAGCCTCGTCGATTCTATGTTTCATTTCTTGCCTTGGAACACCGATATTCTCTAACCCAAATGCTACGTCCTCTTCGACAATCGTAGCCACAATTTGATTATCTGGATGCTGAAAGACCATTCCAACACTTTTACGGATATCTAGTTTCCTGCTATCGTCCTTTGTATTATGTCCATTCACCCAAACATCTCCTGAACCGGGTGTTAAAAGTCCATTCAAATGCTTCGATAATGTCGACTTCCCCGAACCGTTATGTCCAATAATCGCAACATATTCACCTGGAAAAATGGAAAAAGAGACATCTTTCAGAACAGAAACAGAAGTGCTCTCATTGATTTTGTAAGAAAATGATACATTTTCTAAAGCAATTATGGGTTCCATTTAGACCCCTCTCCACTATTTTATTAATATTCTGAATATTATTCAACCATAGTAATGTTTCACAAGAATTATAATAGCATGAAGAGTTTATTGAGGAAATCCTGAAGTGTTGATTAACCTATTTAAATCATAAAATAGGCCAGATGCATTGATGAGTCTGGCCTACTAGAAATGAATTAGGATAGTATTCTTTTAAAGAATGATTTAGGCTTTGGATTCACTCTTTTATCAATCAGCCACTGAAATCCATACATGATGGCTGCATTTGCCGAAAATAAAATCAGGGCTTGGTAATCTTTCAATCGAATGAGCGAGGCTATTCCTACCTTTTGTAACCATCTAACAAAAATAAAGATATGAAAAAAATCTACACCTATATTAATAAAGGTGTATCGCAGAAATTTACCATATGTATATTTTAATATCCAAATCGCACCGACAAAAAAAGGTCCGACAATAAATGGGGTTTCATTTATTACATTTGGGATTAATTTTGGATACACTCGCCACCAGCCTTTTCTATGGGCGTACACAGACTGCGCTCCAAATAATAGACCAATAAATAGAGAAGTAAGTGAAAAACGTTTTACTGTTTGCTTACCGAGAAATGGTACCGTCAACCAGGGTAATAACATAATAACTAGGAGAAACTTCTTTTTATTATCCATATATGAACATCCTTTTTTACTTTTAGAATGTACAAAAAGGGAAATTTTATCCAATTAATTTTATATACTCTGGTGAAAAAAGAAGCCGCCCAATTAGTTGGACAGCTCCTATTTTTTCTATTTCCTACTATTTTTTGTTTTCAGCATGGTCAGGTTTACCAACCGCTTTTCCTTTGTTTTCTTTTTTGTAAGAAAGACCAAATCCGAATTCGTACTTGTCACCAATTTTATTCTTATATGTGAAATGTTTATATTCTTCAGGAGCAAAACTTGGAACATCTCCGACTTCTTTTTCAACTGCTTTCGCACTGGCTGGAATAGCGAATGGAAGTTTTCCAACAGGGTTGAATTCTCCAGTGAGCACCTCAAATACTGCCTCTTGAAGCGTACCGAAAGTACCAATTAATGCAGCAGCATTTGGCTCAAGTTCATTAATAAGCCATTGGTTCGTAAAGTTTAGTGCAGTGATTGTTGGAACTGTTTTTTGGATTTCAACAATGCGCTTTACATCAGATACTCCAGTTGTTTCATTAATATCAATACGTGGGTTATTATCCCAGTTAGATTGAGTTGGTTTCACATATACATAAGCATGTGTTGCTTCCTCAACGCTATCAACTAATTCGATGTTAGGGAATTTATCTGTTAGTGTTACTTTTAAGTCTGCAGTAAATCCAGCAGATTGTAATGCAGAATTATCCGCTACATATTTTGCAGCTTCTTCACCTTTTAAGTTTCTTGGTGCTGCAACTCCAACAAATCCTTCAACATAAAGCTTAATATCTTCTACCTTTTCTTCCGTTAACGGTAATAGTTTTTTACCTTTGATTTTATCATTACGCATTAGAACGACTGACTTTTGATGTGCTTCATAAGCTAATGCTCTGTTTTCTTCATTGTTTGCAGCCGCAATAGCCTCTGCAGGATTTACAAATGGGTCTTCGAATAGACCTAATGTCATCATTTCTGATAGGGTATACGTAATTGATTCGTCTACTTTCGCTTCTTTTAGTAAGCCGCTATTAACTGCCTCAATTACCAGCTCTGGTGTTGCACCACCTGAAATGATATTGGTTCCTGCATTTACGGCTTTGGCCACTTTTTCTACTGGTGTTTTATCCATGTAACCCCATGCACTACCCGCAACTGCACCCGAGTCAGAGTTAATATATCCTTTGAAACCAAGACCTTCACGCAAGTAACGGATGATTCCTTCATTTAACGTCATGCCAACTTCTTCAAATTGCTCAATTTCACTATACAAATCCAAACCTTGATCTGCACTATCGTTACTTGGATATGCATAATATGGCATTACGGATGCAACACCCGCTTCAATTGCTCTCATGAACGGAGGAATGTGATATTTTTCCATGCTCCCTTCGGTCGGGTAAATGTTAAAGCTGCCATTTTCAAAGTGAGGATCTTGTCCATCATCACGAGCTCCACCGCCAGGGAAGTGTTTAACTGTGATGGCTACACTGTCATTGCCCAGAGTTTCACCTTGGAACCCTCTGACGATTTCATAATTCATGTCTCCAACTACTTTGGGATCTTCGCCGAATGTCTCTTCAATTCTTGCCCAAAGTGGATCTGTAGCAACGTCAGCCATATATCCATAAACCTTACGAATACCAGCAGCTCTCCATTCCTGACGGGCAATTTCCGCAAATTCACCAACAGCTTCTACATCCCCGGCCGCTGCTAAACCTAATGTTCCAGGCCAGAAAGTATGCTGATCTTGAACATTCGTAATATTTGTATAATCTGTTGAGGCAGAGTTTCTAGGATTTGAAGTAATAACAACCGGAATACCTAAATCTAGACCCTCAGCCAATTGTTGCATTTGGTTATTGTAATTAGCAATATCCCCTAAGTTTTGAGATAGACGGTATATAACATGGCGCAATTTTTTATCAGTAACAATTTTACTGTTATTAGCAGTTACAAATTTCCCATCTGCCGGATCAGCTTCTGGAGTGTGAGTATTGATATACATCAATCCAGCTTTTTGCTCAAGACTCATTTGACCAACCAAATTTGCAACACGATCCGAAACTGGCTTCCTCCAGTCTTCGTAACCATCTAAGCTTTTATTGCCATTTGCATCTCTAAAATATTTGTCATCGATTTCAAGAATTCTTTCTTGAGTTGCTACTTCAATTTCCGGCTGGCCTTCAGCTTTTGCAATTTTATAAGTTGTAATTGCACCCCGGCCAGTATATGGCGTAGCTTCCCCCTCTTCACCTGTATATCCTTGGTCATCTGCAAAACCTGCCTGTGGTCCAATAACTGGAGCAAGTAATGATAGAGTAAGTGCGGTTGCAAGAAGCTTTTTTCTTAGTTTTGAAGATTTTCTAATCTGTTTTGATAATGATGCCATTTTTCTTCCTCCTCTTTTTATAGATTGAATGTTTGGTTGAATACGCTTTCAATTCGTTTTATCCCCTCCTAAAGAACTCTCTTATAAAAGAGATTTCACAACAACTAGTCTCTCTTCTTATTGGAAATCATTTCTATGTTTAATATATAATTTGGTGTAGTCTACCAAGTAGCGAGTTTTTTTAGGTATTTTTGTGATATTTTAATATTTTGAATATTTGGTTATTAATACCCATGACCTTTCTCCTTCTTATTACAAAAAAAAGAATCAGAAATATACGTTTCTGATTCACCTTATCTTTTTTTTAATTTATCATCGCTGGTTTTGCTGTTGATATTCCGATACTCTGATGGAGAACTTCCTACTATTCTCTTAAAATTGTTACTAAAGTAAGCTAAATCGGAATATCCCACTCTTTCGGCAATCTCAGACATTCTTAAGGTTGTATTTTGCAATAATCGCTTACTTTCTTCAATTCGTAGTTCCGTTATATAATCAACAAACTTTTTATTAAGTTGTTGTTTAAACAGCTGGCTGAGGTAACTGGGATTGATATGAATACTCTCTGCTGCTTCTTTTAAAGTAATTTGATCGAGAGGTGTTT
This sequence comes from Neobacillus sp. CF12, assembly GCF_030348765.1. GTDB lineage: Bacteria > Bacillota > Bacilli > Bacillales > Cytobacillaceae > Neobacillus. Next base: position 3,072,230 of record NZ_JAUCEU010000007.1, read on the forward strand.
TATTGATATAATCCAATACTCGTTCAATTGTTGATAGTGGAATATTTTCTTTCTCAGACATTGTCGGCTTACTCGTCATACCTTTGTTACTTTTTTTACTCAGCCATTTCTCTAGACAAACTTTTATTTCGCTCTCCTCGACCGGCTTCAGCAGGTAATCCGTTACCCCACTCCGCATTGCCTGTTGAATAAATGGAAACTCATCATGGACGGAGATTACAATAACATCATATTCCCCTTTTAGACCACTAAGTTCCTTAACCAAAGCCAGACCGTCCATAACGGGCATCCGGATATCCGTTAAAATCAGGTCCACATCATTCTTCTTTACCCAATCCAAAGCCTCTAGACCATTTGGGGCTTCATGAACAACCTGCAAGGGAAGATTCAATTTGTTTATTGTCCACTTAAGAGCGGCACGTACCCATCTCTCATCGTCAACTAACAAGATTTTTTTCATTCAATTTCCCCCCCTGTTATTTCCTGCATTGGTAACTGCATCTCAACCACTGTGCCGGATCCCATTTGACTTCTGATTGTTAGCCCATACTCTGCGCCAAATACATAATGAATCCTTTGATGGACATTTAATATGCCGATATGTTTCCCATCTGAGTTTGTTGTTTTCTGTTCAAGCTTCCTAGTAAGTTCATCTAACTTGTGATTCGGGATACCGGCGCCTGTATCTTCTACTCGAATCAGATAGGTGGATTCTGAAAGGGGAATAACCGATATGGTAATCCTGAATTTTTGAAAACTTTGACCAAATGCATGAACAAAACAATTTTCTACTAATGGTTGAAGTGAAAATTTTACTACCTGAAGGTCCATTGCCCATTCGGGAATGATCAATTCATACTCAAATCGGTCTTCGAAACGAAACTTCTGTATCTGAAGATATGTCTCGCAGAACCTAACTTCTTCTCCTAGACTAACGGTGGAAGAATTATTTTTAAGATTGTAGCGAAGTAGTTTTGCTAGTGAATAGGACATGATTGCAATGTTTTCCTGGCGCTCTTCTAACGCCATCCCTCTAATCGTCTCAAGGGAGTTATATAAAAAATGAGGGTTCATTTGAGATTGCAGCATCTTTATTTCAATTTCTTTCTGTTTAAGCGACATTTCCGTTTCTTTTAATTTTGAGACATATACTTCTTCAAGCAAATTCGATAGTTTTTCAACGGTATTGTTAAATCCTGCCGATAACTGACCAATTTCATCATTTGATTCTACTGGGACTCGACCGCTTAGGTTTCCGATTTCTACTTCCTTCATAAACTTTTGCAGGCGTCGTATCGGGCGAATTAAACTTGTTGCAAAGCCGAATCCCACACTGTAGGCAATCATTAATGAGATGATGATCGTCAAAACAATCGTTCTTCCAATTTGAATAATTCCCCCTGTTAAATCTTTATAGGGCACCGCCGTAAAGAAACTCCAGCCTATATTCGGGGAATAGGTGTAGGTGACAAAATCCTTCCGGTCGTTCTTTAATATTTGTGTACTGCTTTCGTTATTTTGGAGTTGTGAGAGCTGGCTAAATTCAACCTTTTTTCCAAGCTTTGAATAATCGGGATGATAGACATAATGCCCTTTCGAATCTAAAATAAAAAAATACCCGTTTCGACTAATCGTTACTTTGTTTGAGATTTCCTCAATTCTTCTAAAGTTAATATCAATAATGAGCATTCCTACAGGGAGCAGGGTCTTAGGATTGTATAACCTCCTGACCAGTGAAATAACCGGCTGCTCTATATTTTTTAATTTAAGCGTTCTCGTTACTAACATTGTCATTCCGTTTAGAGGGACAGATGAATACCAATACTCTTCTCTTATTTTGGTCGAAGGATAGTAATTCCTTATTCCTAGCGTATCAATAGCAATATCATCTTCCACTAAAACTGTAATATTGGATATATCGGCTCGAGAATAGGAGGCATCTTTTAGCGTTTTCCTTGCTGCTTCCACCACATCATCGCTTTTGCCACCTTTTAAAAGACTAGATAGTTCAGGTGAATTAATTATTTTTAAGCTTGTAATCTCAAAATCTTGTAAATAATATTCAATATGTGATTCTACTTGGTCAATAACCTGTCCGCTACTTTGACGGAGTTCGTTTTCCAATTCTACCGAGGATCGATTATAGGATATAATTCCCACTGAAAGCACAGGTAGGATAACGAGAAAGCTAGAAAAAATGCAAAGCTTCATCATCAGTGATTGATTCTTTAAGAGAATATAACGTTCAATAAAATCCTCAGCCTTTCTCCAACGCTTTTGCATTCTTCCACTTCCTCATTCAGATTTAAAATTCCTACCTATTATCAAACAGAAAAGACCCAGCTGGTAAATGGGTAAACTTACCAGCTAGGTATTTTTGTAACAAACTATTATGGGCGAGCTTCTTCAATCGCATCCATTACTTCTTTATATTCTTTTGTATATTCACCAACCATGGACTTTACAGCATTTGTCCAAGGTTTCAGATCTTTGATTTCAGTAAATGTAACACCTGCATCTTTTAACTTCTTTTCTGAACGTTCTTCATATTTATCCCACTCTGCTCTTTGCGTTTCAACAGAATCGAGTGCTGCTTGCTTAATAATTTTTTGGTCTTCTTCTGAAAGCTTATCCCAAGCTACTTTACTAATTAATAGAACCTCAGGAATGCGTTGGTGATGGTCAAGTATTAGGTTTTTAGCCTCTTGATAATGGTTAGATGAATCTAAACTTGGCAGGTTATTTTCTGCTCCATCGATAATTCCTGTTTGAAGGGCACTGAATACTTCTCCATAAGGCATTGGAGTGGCACTAGCTCCTAAGGCTGCCATGAAATCAATATTGATTTTACTTTGTTGTACACGAATCTTTTGTCCTTTTAAATCCTCTACATTTTCAAGAGGTTTTGTAGAGTAAAAACTACGAGAACCGGAATCGTAATAGGCTAACCCCTTCATCTTAGATTGCTCAAGTCCATCTAGTAATTTCGTTCCCATTTCTCCATTTAAGAAGTTCCAAAGATGTTCTTCACTCTCAAATACATAAGGAAGTCCAAGCGGTGTAAATTGATTATTGAATTCAGCAAGTGGACTAGAATTGATACGAGTAAACTCAATGGCTCCAAGTTGAACCTGCTCCAGTACTGATTTTTCATCGCCTAATTGTGCAGATGGATAGACTTCAATTTTGATACGTCCGTCCGTTCTTTCCTCTACTAATTCAGCAAACTTCTTGTCACCAAGTACAGTCGGATAATCAGGCGGTTGATTGTCTGCAAGACGGAACGTGTAGGATGGTTTTTCTTCTTTCTTGTTCCCCTCGCTATTTGTGTTCGTTGTTTCTTTCCCGCCGCACGCAGCAAGGATTGAACCCATTAAAAGTGTTGCGGCTAAAATACCTGTAATCTTTTTACTGATCAAAATCTACACCCCTTTTAATTTTTATATAATCTTCACCATTTTTCCACGGTTACTTGACTAACAGATTTGGTAGCCACATAACAACCTCTGGAATATAGGTGATAATTAACAGAACTACGAGTAAAGCATAGAAAAATGGCATCATCGCTTTTGTTCCTTGCTGGATCGAGACCTTCCCTATCGCACATCCGACAAATAAAACGGTTCCAACTGGCGGTGTCAATAAGCCTATTCCTGCGTTTAAAATTAGGACTATCCCGAAATGGACAGGATCCATACCAAAGCTCGTAACAACCGGAAGAAGAATCGGTGTCATAATTAAAATCATTGGTGCCATATCCATTGGCGCACCAAGCAGCAGTAATAAGATATTAATAATCAATAGAATGATAAGTGGATTATCAGAAATACTTAAGAACAGGTCGGTTACCATAGCGGGAATTTGCAAATAAGCCAGTATCCATCCAAATGATGCAGATGCTGCAATTAAGAAAAATACCATCGATACCGTTCGCATTGTTCTTGTGAGTATTTTCCAAATACTTGAGATTGGCGCTTCTCTATAGATGACAAATGCTAGAATAAAAGAATATAAGCACGCTAATGCACCTGACTCAGTGGCCGTAAACCAGCCACTCATGATTCCGCCTAAGATAATGACTGCGGGACTTAATGATAAAAGACCGTGCAAGAGAATGCCGCCGATTTGTGATTTTGGCACTGGATCTGCTTTACCGTATCCACGTTTTCTGGCAATAATATAGCTTGTAATCATAAGAGAAATTAACATAATGAATCCAGGAACGACACCTGCCATAAATAGACTGGCGATTGATACGCCCCCAGCTGCTAACGAGTAAAGGACAAGATTATGACTTGGTGGTACTACTACACCTTGGATAGCCGAAGCAATGGTAACACCTACCGCATAATCTGCTTCGTATCCTTTCTTTTTCATCATTGGAATCATGACAGACCCAACGGATGAAACGTCTGCGACGGCAGATCCTGAGATGTTTCCAAAAAACAAGGCCGCCACACTATTTACCATTGCAAGTCCACCGCGTATTCTTCCCACTAGTAAACTCGCAAAATTTACGATCCTTGTGGCCAGTCCCCCTTCACTCATAATTTGTCCTGTCAGGATAAAGAATGGGATCGCTAGCAGGGAAAAGGAGTTCATCCCCTGAACCATTTGCTGGCCAATAACCGGCAGCGGAATTTTCATATAGATTACTGTTAGCAAGGATGATGCCACAAGCGTAAGAGCAATCGGAAAACGAAGTAGGACTAGAATAACAAAGCTTGAAAGTAAGATAATAATTCCGATTGTGTTTGTGTCCATTTATAAATCCTCCTCCATATCCTTATGTCTTGTTGTGTTAATATTAAAGAATTGCAGGAGCGAGTAACCACAAATCATAACACCTGTGATGGGCATTGCTACATAGGTGATACTACTAGGAAGTTTTGTTGCCGGAAGAGTTGATTCCGACGTCAACAATGTAAATTCCCACCCCTGGACTACGAGGTAAAAACCAAAAGCAAATACCGATGCACTAATAATCTTATCTAGGACTTTATTAAAACTTTTAGGAAATAGATTGGTAAATGAATCAATCCCCAAATGGATATACTCCCTAAAGCCTATTGCAATCGCCATAAAGGCAAACCAAGCTAACAGTAGCAGTGTAATTTCTTCGGACCAAAAGAATACAAAATTAAATAATTTCCGGGTCATGACTTGCGTGGTAACAACAAAAATTAGTGCAACCAAAAATAGTAAAGTGAATTTCTCGAAAATAGTGTCTATAGCTTTAAACACCTTTTTGATGTAATCCAAGTGAATCCCCCCTTCATTGAAAACGTTTACTTAGTAATCATTTTACAAATCCGGGGGATGATTTAAAATGTTGTTTTTTTAGAAGAATTTGTGATTTTTTTAGGGTAAATGATATTTCGAAAGCCTTTTCATTTAATGGTGCTCGGATTGCGGTGTTTGGTGGATTTTTTGTTTGTTCAATAAACTAATTAATTAGTTTCAGTTTAACATTCACCTTCAATAGCGTCAATATGGTCTGAGGGGGACATATCTGGTAGAAAAATTGCCGTTACAGCTTTATGTTAAAGTGTTGAATTGGTTAGGTAGGTAAACAAATCAATTATGCCGATAAGCTGGGGAACTATGCAGGTAGGCGGAAAAAATTCGCAGGTGGAGGACTTATTTCGGCAGGTAGGAGGATTTTCATTAAAAAAGGGAATACCTATATGGCATCTTGGTACGAATCCCACACTAAATATCATATAATTTTACCATTTATAGGAAAAATAAATAACGAAGCCAGGCATTGGCCTAGCTGTTTCAGCTTTCCGTTTAGGTGTTTAATTGATTAGGCAGATAAACAAATCAATTATGCAGATAAGATGGGGAACTATGCAGGTAGGCGGAAAAAATTCGCAGGTGGAGGAATCATTTTGGCAGGTAGGAGGGTTTTCATTAAAACCCAAATTGATTTATACATAGCTATCCTCTACATGTAAGCTCTGCTTTCTCATTGGTTTTTTTAGGTTGTTTTATAGATTCCTCATCCGGAATCATTTTGTTCAGGCGCTGCCAAGATTCCTTATTTTCACAGAAAAAGACTATCCCAAAATATAGGATAGCCTCATTACATTTAATACAGATACTCGCTTAAATATTAGGTATCTATTTCCTTCCAAACCTGTTCATAGACCTTTTTCAATGGAATATCGTGGAGTCGTGCTAAGCTCTTACATTCCTCATATTCCGGTGCACGCTGCACCACTTGTCCATTTAGGATACCTTCTTTTACGGTTACGGTTCCCCACTTTGTTTCCGCTTTTTTGTATATTCTTTCTAACCGATGAACGGTTAAAGGATAATAACGCACACCTAGTGTTGTTGTTTCTTTAAAAAGAATTTCCTTCATTTTGGTTACATTTTCGAGAGAGCATAATAACTGAAGTAATATTCCCGGTCTGTTTTTTTTCATATATATCGGGGTATAAAAAACATCATTTGCCCCAGCCTCAAAAAGCAGATCCATAACATACCCCAGCCATTCTCCTGGCATATCATCTAAATTAACTTCCATCTTGATCATAGAATCGTCAAGGTGTTCAAAATTAGGAGGGTGAGAACTCATTTAGTATACTCCTCTCGCTAATAAATATCTCTGCGTTTAGCCTCATACTGTTTTAGTTTATTCACCAATGATGACGCGAACAACATTAGGACGGTCTTTAAATGTTTTTGTCCCCGCACCATAACCAATTGAGGCCACTTTCATTGATGGAATAGAGCAAAACTCCTCAGCGAGGACAGCTATGATTGCTGCTCCAGTAGGTGTAGTAAGTTCAAATCTCACCTCAGAGTGTTCAATCGGAACTCCTTTTAAAATTTCGAGTGTTGCAGGCGCTGGTACTGGATAGATGCCATGATCAATTTTAATTTTTCCCGTTCCAACCGGAACCGGCGATGATTTAATTGCTGATACTTCTAACTGATGGATTAAGATAGCAGTCCCAATAATATCAATAATTGAATCTACAGCACCCACCTCATGGAAATGAACATTTTCCAATGGAACACCATGAATATGCCCCTCTGCCTCACCTATTTTTTTAAAAATCTTCAAGGCAGTATCTTTCACCTGTTGGGAAAAATCGGCCTCTTCAATCATTTTCACAATATCTTTATACGAACGGTGGTCATGATGGTGATTATGGGTATGTACGTGTTCATGGTCGTGTGTGTGATCATGGGTATGAGTGTGATCATGGTCATGTGTATGTTCATGGGTATGAGTGTGAGCATGGTCATGAGCGTGTTCATGAGTATGAGCGTGTCCATGGTCATGCGTGTGATCATGAGTATGAGTGTGTCCATGGTCGTCAGTGTGTTCATGAGTATGAGTATGAGCGTGTCCATGATCGTGAGTATGTCCATGATCATGATGGTGGTGATGGTGATCATGATTTGCCAGCACTACATCAAACTTTGTACTTGTAATTCCATTCTTTATAACCTTTTTCCATGTTAATTCATATTCATCTTCAATATCAAGCTTCTTTAATTCTTCTACTAATTTTACCGGGTCAGCACCAGCGTCAATGAGTGCTCCAATAACCATATCCCCGCTAACTCCTGAAAAACAATCAAAATAAAGTGTCTTCATTTCTTTCCCCTTTTTGTGCAAGTTGATGAATTAATACAGCGTTATACCCACCGCCAAAACCATTATCAATATTTACAACGCTAATGCCAGAAGCACATGAATTTAACATCGTCAGTAAAGCAGATAATCCATTAAAATTAGCTCCATAGCCAACACTCGTCGGAACGGCGATTACCGGGTGAGAAACGAGTCCTCCAACGACACTCGGCAGAGCCCCTTCCATCCCAGCTACCACAACAGAGACCGTTGCCTTTTGAATTTCTTCGGCATGACTAAGTAACCGATGAATCCCAGCTACGCCAACATCGTAAATTCGATGAACTTTACTTCCTAATATTTCTGCAGTAACGGCTGCTTCTTCTGCCACCCGTAGATCAGAGGTTCCTGCCGCAACAATAGCTATGTATCCATGAGTGTTTTCATTTGTTTTTTGCTCTTTCCAAAATAGAATCTGAGCGATTTCATGATAGGTAAATTCGGGGCAAGCTCGTTGGACAACTTCTGCTTTCTCTGCTGATATTCTTGTGACCATTACTTGATTGTTTCTTGCCCTTAATGCTTCAATAATAGAAATAATTTGTTCAGCCGTTTTCCCTTCACCGTAGACTACTTCGGGAAAGCCCTGTCGCTTCTTCCGATGGTGATCAACTTTTGCGAATCCCAAATTCTCAAATGTCGCTAATTGATCTTTTGCTTCAGCAATACTGAGGGTACCTTTTTGAACTTGTTCTAAAATTTCTTCTAGCATTGTATTCCCCCCTTTATTCTATCCTCCCTGGTCCTAATGAAGGACAAATCTCACGCCACTTTATCAAGATTTGTCCTTAAGACCCTCGATGAAGGACAAATCTCACGCCACTTCACCAAGATTTGTCCTTAAGACCCTCGATGAAGGACAAATCCTCCGCCACTTCACCAAGATTTGTCCTTAAGACCCTCGATGAAGGACAAATCTTCTCACCCCTTACCAAGATTTGTCCTTAAGACCCTCAATGAAGGACAAATCTTCCGCCACTTCACCAAGATTTGTCCTTAAGACCCTCGATGAAGGACAAATCTCACGCCACTTCACCAAGATTTGTACTTAAGACCCTCGATGAAGACAAATCTCACGCCACTTCACCAAGATTTGTCCTTAACACCCTCGATGAAGGACAAATCTTCCGCCACTTCACCAAGATTTGTCCTTAAGACCCTCGATGAAGGACAAATCCTCCGCCACTTTACCAAGATTTGTCCTTAATACCCTCGATGAAGGACAAATCTCACGCCACTTCACCAAGATTTGTCCTTAAGACCCTCGATGAAGGACAAATCTCACGCCACTTTAACAAGAATTGTCCTTAAGACCCTTGATGAAGGACAAATCTCACACCACTTTACCAGGATTTGTCCTTAACACCCTCGATGAAGGACAAATCTTCCGCCACTTTACCAAGATTTGTCCTTAAGTCCCTCGATGAAGGACAAATCTTCTCACGCCTTACCAGGATTTGTCCTTAACACCCAAGATAAGACAACCCTAAGACCTTTTTTAATAATACTTCACCATATCCTTAGCAAGTCTTGAATAGTTTTCATAAAGTGCTTTATAGACTTTACTATTTTCCTTATTCGGTAACACGGCCTCACCCATCGGGATATTCTTTTTAATGTCTTCGAAAGAATCCACTCTGCCAATCCCCACTAAAGCGGTCCATGCAGCGCCCCATGCGGCACTATGATGACTTTCAGATACATAAATTTCTGCTTCAAAGATGTCCGCCATCATTTGCAGCCAAAGTGGTGATCTTGCCAATCCACCGTTAACGTAGATTTTTTTCGGTTCGCCCGCCAATCTTTCCAGCGCTTTACCGATTTGATAGAGATTAAAAGTAATACCCTCAAGGACAGCACGGATAAAATGTTCTTTTTTATGCGTAATCGAAACGCCATAAAAATTGCCCTTGGCACGTTGATTCCATATCGGTGCTCTTTCCCCATTTAAATAAGGCAGAAACAGAATACCCTCTGCACCAGGAGCAACCTTTTCAGCGTCCCTCAAGAAATCAGTAAAATCCCTTTGGTCATTCAGAAGATCTTTTAACCATTGTAAGACAATACCGCCATTGTTTGTTGGTCCACCAACAATCGTTGAATCGGCAGTAAAGGAATAACAAAAGGTTTCTTGATTTTCATCAATTTTTACCCCTTTGTTGATTTGCCTGATGGCACCACTTGTCCCAACAGAAACCGCAACTTCTCCAGGGAGTATCGCTCCAATGCCTAGGTTTGCCAATTGACCATCAGCTGCACCCATTACAAAGGGCATTTCTGGATTAATTCCCATTTCGGCAGCAATTTCTCTGTTAAGACCTGTTAACACATTGGTAGGGGCAACAATTTCAGAAAGTTGTTCCCTAGAAATCTCTGTCATCTCTAATAACTCAGGCTCCCAATCAAGCGTAGCTGGATTAAACAATCCTGTTGCCGACGCCATCGAAAAATCAATTACCCTTTGTCCAAACCAGCAATAGAGTAAATATTCTTTAATGGACATAAAATACGCGGCTTCTTTATATGGCTGATAGTTATTTTCCTTCATCCACAAAAGCTTGCTAAATGGGGTCATTGGGTGAATTGGTGTACCTGTTTTCGAAAAAATACTCTTACCAATACTTCCTTTTATTGCCTCTGCTTGAGCAACGCTTCTTCCATCTGCCCAAATAAGGGCAGGAGAAATTGGACTGCCTTCTTCATTCACACACAGAAGTGAGTGCATCGCTGCTGAAAACCCTAGAGTTATTAACTCATCCTTACTTATTGCCGCTTTTTCAATGGCTTCCTTAATAGCCAGAACAGCAGAACGCTCTATTTCCACTGGACTTTGTTCCGACCAGCCTTGCTCTGGATAATGAAAGTTGTTCATTTTCTCGACGTCTGATATTAATTTCCCATTTATGTCAAATACACATGCTTTTACACTAGTGGTTCCGATATCAAGTCCCAATACAAACTCTCTTGACATAGTTTTCATCTTCCTTTTCAACTATCAATGTTGTCATTTATGTTAGAAAAGGCTTTGGAATTTTCCAAAGCCCTTTTTGTTTCAACCCTACGATAATACCTTGTTCATACTTCCGCTCTGATATCCTAGTAAATCTAATGTTATATATTTATATCCATATTCTTGAAGTTCGCGAACAATCGAATCATGATTCTCAAGAACTGTCTTCATATCATTCGGTTCTACTTCAATTCTAGCGATTTCATCATGAGTCCGAACTCTTACTTGGCGGATACGAAGACTTTTTAAAAAGCTTTCTGCCCGCTCAACCTTTGTCAGCTTTTCTTTTGTAATATATTCCCCATATGCAATCCTAGAAGATAAACAGGCAAAGGATGGTTTATCCCATGTTGGCAAATCAAACTGCTGTGAAAGTTCTCTAATTTCCTGTTTAAATAAATTCGCCTCTAGTAAAGGGCCACGAATACCCTTCTCCTTAGCAGCCTGCATCCCTGGCCGATGTTCATTCATATCATCAGCGATGACTCCATAAATGACATTTTGAAATCCCTTTTCTTCCATTACCGGTATTAAATGATCGAATAAACTACTTTTGCAAAAGTAACAACGGTTTTTGTTATTCTCTGCATAACCAGGAATCGCTAATTCTGATGTTTCAATTACCTGGTGCTTAACTCCAATTTTACTTGCGAGCACTCGTGCCTCTTCAAGTTCACTTGAAGGATACGTTTCCGAATCTGCAGTGACGGCTAGAACACGTTCTGTCCCTAGTGTATCAACGGCTGCCTTTAGTAGAAATGTACTATCAACACCACCTGAGAATGCTACAACGACTGATTCCATGTCACGGAGAATAGACTGTAATTTATTATATTTCTCTGTTAGCAAGGTCTCATCTCCCCACGTACTTTCTATATCTATCCACTAATTAACATATTAATTGGACATTCACCTTATGTCCAAGAATTATATTGTCATCGCTCCAAATCCACCGTCAACGCGCAGTAATGCACCTGTTACAAAACTTGAAGCTTTATCTGACGCTAGAAAAACGGTAGCACCTTGAAGTTCTTCCGCCTCCCCAAAACGTTCCATAGGGGTATGGGCCATGATGGATTCAATTCTTTCTTTGTCTAAAATTTTTCGATTTTGTTCCGCTGGGAAGAATCCTGGAATAATAGCATTTACACGAATTCCGCTAGTAGCGAATTCACGAGCTAGGAATTGAGTTACACTATTAAGTCCTGCTTTTGAAACAGAATACGTAAATACTCTTGATAATGGAGTTGTAGAAGAAACAGATGAAATATTAATAATACTTCCTTGTCTTTCTTGTTCAATCATTCGTTTAGCAAAAATTTGACAAGTCATCACGATTCCTTTTAAGTTAATATCCATTATCTTATCGTACTCGTCCATGTCTAAATCAAAAAATGGTGTTGGGCTGTTGGTGCCTGGTGCATTTAAAAGAATATCCCAGCCGCCAGACCATTGTTCGATCTCATTTGCAACCTGTACTAAAGAATCCTTAGAGCTCACGTCTGCAGAGAATGCTTTTGCTTCGCCGCCATTTTCCACGATTTCCTTCACAACCTGTTCAGCAGTTTCTAAGTTACGGCCGACGATGGCAACCTTAGCCCCGTGTTCAGCCAAGCCTTTCGCCATAGCTGAACCTAATACACCATTTCCTCCAATTGCTACCGCAGTTTTCCCCGTTAAATCGAATAAATTTGTCATGTTTCAACTCTCCCTAGTTTTAAAATAAGTTTCCTTTTTCATCAAATGGAAGTTCATAAAGATCAGAAATCAACTCCATATTTGGATGTTGTTTCACATAATCAACCAATGCTTCAGATACTTCAATTTCACTTAACTCTAATGTATTTTTAATGCGGACCATTTTAACTTTTGAGAAATCTAAGATATTACTTGTTTTAACAGCTGCTTGTATCGCTTCACGGTCATTTGGCAAAGTAGTCGCAATTTTTGTCGGTGCTACAACCGTTGAAGTTAACCCATTGGCATAGGTTACTTCTAGGTCCATTCTGTCAACTAAACGCTGAGTTGTAAAATCGGCTGTACCCACACCATTGGCATTACCCTCCGTTTGTGGAGTTAAACCGAGAACGACCATTTTGTTTACATCTGGCCCACCGTGTGCATATGGGGTAGGATATCGACCAGTGATGTTCGGATCCATACCATCCCCCGAGATATTTTTCCCGATCTGATCAATGACAAGGACTTCTAATTGTTCAAAGTAAAGCTTTGGTAATAATTCCTTTGCTTTTGCCTGCAAGTCTGCTTCTCTTCCGATTACTTCTTCAGGAGAAAGTACATCAACCACCGCAACCTTATCGAATGCATTTTCAATCGTTGCAACCCCAAAAAGGAATGGCTTTTTCTCCATAATCATTTTGGCCATCGCAGGCACATTTTCTGCCATATACTTAAAGCCCAATTGATGACAAGCCTCGGCACCTCTTTGTTTACCTAATCCAATACTAATCATCTTCATGATGCCACTTTCAACTGGTCCACGGAATGCCGTATGCGGTTTTATCCGATTGATTACGACCATACCATCTGCGTTTGCAGCATATTGGTCAACGTAAACAGGTAATCCATTAGGCAGTTCTCCAATTTTCACAACTTCCATTGAAGAGCGAATTTCACAGCCCACACTCTCTTCTGTTACTCCAAGATGAGCTAAAACCTCCCGTTGCCCTTCTGCAGTTGCTCCGCCATGACTTCCCATACTTGGTACAATAAATGGTTTTGCGCCTAGTACTATTAAAAATTTTACGGTTACTGCCGTTAATTCTACAAGGCGGTCAAGGCCCCGACTTCCAACTGCCACCGCTATTTCCATGCCAGGTTTAATTTTTGACTTTATGTGTTCTTGCTGTAACTTTTCCATCAATACTGGCTCTAAATCATCTATTTTTTTATTATCAAACTTCACTTGGACTTTTGCCATCTTTGGTACTGGAATATCCTTTAATAAGTCTTGCAGAATGCCCATATTTACTCACTCCTTTAATATACAAAGTGTTCCACAGGGAATTATATTCCATGTATGGAAATACACCAAATCTACTTTAACCTCCAGTGTAATCCCTTTCAAATCCCCTTATGTAAATATAATATTGTAAAATCATTTTAATTTGTTTACCAAACAAACTAATTACCTGTATAATAACATTATGCATTATTTACGTCAATTGTATTGCCCTCTTTTTCACCATTAAATATTTCATTACTCATAAAAAATCAACCTAGGAGGTGCTCTATGATCACAGGAGATGCTTCATATATTAAAAAGATAAATCGCTCCTTAATTATTAGCAAAATAATTGAGCATGGAACGATATCACGAGCAGACTTAGCAAAGATTACAGGCCTCAATAAAGCAACTATTTCAGTCCAAGCGGCTGATTTGTTAGAAGAACAATTAATTATTGAGACTCAGCAGGAGCATAAGAATTTAGGCAGAAGGCCCATTATGCTTTCTATTAACCATTTAGCTGGATATGCTTTAGGAATCGACTTGGATCATAGTGCTATTACTTTCACCCTTTCAGATTTAAGCGGGACTTCCCTTCACACTCAATCAATGGAGTTGGAAACAACAGATTACAATACAATTCTAGAGCTTTTAGCAAAACAGATTTCGCACTTTAAACAAAAATGTTCACATGCACCCTATGGACTAATTGGAGTGGTCATTGGAATCCATGGAATCGTCAATAACGACGAAACCATTTATTTTGTTCCACACCATCAATGGCATAATAAAGACTTAAAATCAGATTTAATAAATGAAACCGGTGTCAATATTTTTATCGAAAATAATGCGAATCTATGTTCATTTGCGGAAATTGTCTATAAACATTATCATAGTGAAAATTTATTATCGGTTAGTTTGTATTCCGGAATCGGTCTAGGAATTATGGTAAAAAGCAAATTACTTAAAGGCTGCGATGGTTATGCAGGCGAGATTGGCCATATGATTATCGTTCCAGATGGGCTTCCTTGCAGATGTGGAAATTTAGGCTGCTGGGAACAATACGCGTCCGAATCAAGCTTTATGAAACTTTTGTCGACGACACAAAATAAAGCCAATGTCACCTATGAAGATTTACGTGATTGGTTCACGGTGCAGGACCCGGTTACCGATAGGTTAATGAAAGATTATATAAAGTTTCTATCATATGGGCTAAACAATATTATTAATCTTTATAATCCGGAGATTTTAGTGATTAATAGTGAATTACTCCGATTGTATCCAAACGCATTAGAAGAAATTAAAGCGCATCTAACCTCTACTGTAGGTCAGTATCGGAAGCTATTGATTTCAGAATTCGGTAAAAATGCATGCAGTATGGGCGCTTGTGCGTTAGCCATTAAGAACTTTTTGGAAGTTAAAGAGTTAAGTTTAGCTATTGATGAATCCAAAACACCACAAGAGTACAGCCCTCAATAACTGAGGGCTCAGATTGTCGAGAAAGGGTATCTTTCTCGGCAATTTTTTATTTAAACAAAGACTAACCTACGATTTTTTTTAAAAATTCCTGCCTGCTCAATGGCCTGTTGATTTCCGCTCCAGGTGCTTCGCTTTCCGCGGGCGTGCCGGGAAGCCTCCTCGGCGCTGAAGCGCCTGCGGGGTCTCCCCCTGCCCCGTACTCCCGCAGGAGTCTTCGCACCTTCCGCTCCAATCAACAGGGGTGCATTAACTTAGAATTGCCACACACTTTTTCCAGCCTAGACAAGTGTGTGGCAATCTTTTTTATATTTTGGCATGCTGTGGTGAGTAACACTTGCTCACTCTCATTATGCAATCCCCGTAACCTACAATAGCGAAGCCCATGCAGTTCTTTTGAATCTGCGAAGCTTCGCTCTACTTTTTCCTTTCTTGTATTGGGTCCGAAGGACGCTCTTTATTTTCAGAGTAAAAAGGACGGACTCTCTCACCAATAAAAGAAAAGTCGATATATTTGTCCACCTTTCTTAACAGGTGATCTTGAGGCACTAAATCATCAATGAATACAAATTCCGCTTCAGTTTGTATCTCTTTTTTGGCTTATACATTTAATCCACCGTCTATTAATATTAATAGTATTATACAAAATTAACGCAGTGAATCGTTAAAGTTATTGGAAATAAAGTCTCCTTTTCTGTAAGATTGGTGCCATTATCAATATAGATAGCAAGGAGTGGATTGGAGCGAAAGGTGCTTGACTCCTGCGGGATGTAGAGGAAAGGTCGAGACCCCACAGACGCGCAGCGTCGAGGAGGCTCGACTTTCTCCCCGCGGAAAGCAAGCACCTGTAGCGGAAAGGAACGGTCCATTTATATACAAAAAACAACATTCTATAAAAAAAGAGCCAAAATAAAAGACTGTCGAGAGTTTCTCGACAGCCTGAGCTCCCAATAACTGAGGGCTTTTTTCTTTGCAGCTCCTTTCCAAACACGTAAACAAATGAAAAACCAAGTAAAACGGAGAAAAGGTAAGGAAAAGACTGATGATACACGCTTTCTTCCATATTGTTCTCGTTTTCATGGTCTTTGTTTCCGTTTTCAGCGACATTGTGGATAGTTTCCAAATACTAGATAATAAGAGTATCAAATCACTGGAGGTTAAACACATGAAAAAGATCTTATTAACATTAATTGAGAAGTTTGAGAAGAACACAGATTACTTGCCATTTGATACACACGAACCAATCGTAACCAATTCACGTAAATAAACGGTGAATTGGTTTTTTTATGCAAAAAAATCCTAGCAATATGCCAGGATTTCAAATTCCGCTCGATTAAATTGCAACTTTATTGTCTTTTTTCCCTTTCGCCTTCATTTCGGCAATACCAGACTGAATTTTTTCCATTTCTTTATTATCTAGTTTATAGAATTTCATGGCTGTTATCGACACTACCAAACATAATGCAGGTAAGCCGAATGCTACTAATAACGTGATAACAAACAATGGTGTTGTTAAGGCTTCCCCAACCTCAGGGAATTTTTCTTTGTATCCAATGATACCAACCATGGCACCAACGATTGTTGGGGCTAAAGATGAAACCAGTTGATCGATGAATGAGAAGATCGTGCCCATCATTCCTGGTACATAACGTCCAGATTTATGTGTTTCATAGTCTGAAACATCGGCAATCATTGGAACAACAAGCGTTGTTGGAATACTTGAAAAGCCAATTGCTAAAGAATATAAGACTAAGAAAACTATAGTCGCAATTCCAATATTAGATAGTGAAACTGCAGCAGGTTCAATTAGTAAGAAAAGAGCAATCAAACCCAAGTAGGATAGCATCCCAATCCAAGCCGAACTAATATAGGATTTCTTTAAACCTGTCTTTCTTGCAATTCCAACTACTAAGAATGTAATCAACAAGGTTGGTACCAATGTAATGAGCCCTATTTTTCCGCTTAATGCATAATCTCCTAGCAAAATACCAAACATCATAACTCCGACAACGGAATAACGACCGATACTAGTTGCTAGTTTATCAAAGGATGCCGATAGAGAAAGCATTTGTAATGGTCTGTTTCCTTTTATAACACCCCAATATTCACGAAGAGAAGTTTGAGTTCCTTCTTCAGCTAATCCATAGTATTCCTTCTTATCTTTAGACCAAATACCCACGATTGCTAGTACCGCAAATCCTGCAGATAGTAGAAGTCCATAGCTATTTAATTCCGTAAATAAACCAAGATTAAATCCACCGTGCTTTGCCATTAGAAATGCAGAAACGAAAATTTGTCCGCCAGTGAAAAGTGCTGCATTATAGATTCCATCAAAAATTGCATATAATGGGCGCTGCTTTGGATCATTCGTTAATACCGTTTGCGCAGCTTTTGTCACGCTCGTTTGCAATGAATAACCGATTTTATTCACAATTAACATCGCAGTAAAGAAAAGAAATTGTGTACCCTCTGGTAAATGATGAGTAACATTATAGATGATTAATATGGTACCAGCAGAAATGATATTACCTATTACAATTAGCGGCGTAAACTTACCAAATTTACCCTCTGTCTTATCAATAATAAAGCCAATCGCAGGATCGATGATACCATCGAATAACCGTGCAGCCATTAATAGCGAACTTACCAGCATTACTGCGAGCCCAGCTATACCAGTGGCATAATAAGTGACAAATCCTAATACAAACATATGGAGATTTGTTGAGGTATTATTTAATGTAAATAAACCAATTTGCCATAATTTCGCTGTGTTGTATTGATTACTATTTTTCACTTTTGCACTTGACATGATTTCGCCCCCTTAATTATAAAACGCTTTCATTCTTTTGAATACTTTTAAAATTCTTTACCCAAATATCCCCTGTTTCCAGCAACAAACCTAGATGTTTCTAAAAAACAATACACCTTTACTTGCCACCCCTTGTTATGAAACCCCTTACATTCTTAGTTAAAAAAATATAATTGCTCGTAAACTATTATTCTATTTTTTAATTAGTTTAATGAACTAACTATTAAATAAAGAATATCATCTCTGTAACTTGTAGTCAATAGATTTTTTAATTTTCTAAATTTTTCGTTGATAGAATACCTTTTTTTCTATAGAAATACATGCTAGGACTATACACCTACTATATTTTTCTAATAAAAAAAGACAGTGAACTTCCACTGCCTTTTTCGGGTTTTATTTATTTCAATATATTAAAACCAGTCAGCATATCCTAGCTCTCTTAAGTGGTTAGCTGAGTCTCTTAGACAATCAAATGGATCGCGTCCATATAAATCATCCTGCTCAACTAAGAAGTACTGTGAGCCGCTTTCTAGGCCAGCTTCAATAATCGCTTTGAGGTCCAGGCTTCCTGCTCCTAGTTCCGCAAATTGGATTACATTATTGAATGCATTGAAGAACTTAGCCGGCTCAAATCCACCTTCTAGTACACTTACATCAAATTGTCCGATGCGGTAGTCTTTCAAATGGATTAAAGAGATACGGCCTGCATAATTCTTTAATACTTCAACAGGATTTAGCCCGCCGCGATGAATCCAGTGAACATCCATTTCAAAGCCAATTTTAGAAGTATTGTTCTTGATAATATCTAATAGATACTCCCCATCATATTTTTGGAACTCAATATGGTGGTTATGGTAGTACAATTCAATGCCGTGCTCTGCTAATTTCTCTGCTACCTCATCACACTTCTGAACAAACTCCATAATCTTGTCTTTATGACCGATTGTTGTAATTGGAAGCATACCGATACGCAGGAAGTTACAGTTTAATGTCTTACAATCGCTTACAATTTTGTCGAAATCATTGGATAGTGTTTCGCCTGGCATACCTGGCATCATTGGCTCTAGAGCAGCAGAAAGGGCAGCAATTTTGATATCAAAGTCTTCACTTGCTCTTTTTAACTCTGCTACATTCTCGGCTGTCATAGGAATTTGTGATACTTCTACAGCCCCATAGCCAAGCTCTCTTACTTGTCTTAAAGTCTCATAAACACCCAGCTCTTCTACTTTGCCTTTTAGCATCATCATCTGAACGCCGATTTTTCCCTTATTCATTGAAATACCTCCATTTTTACTGATTGTTTTTTCTCTGATGACAGGTGAATACCATCAATGATTGCAATGGATGCAAGTGCATCTTTTGCATGAATATAGTCATCTGTGTTTTCGGTAATAGCGGAATAGAATTGATTAATTGTTTTTGCATGACTAGCCCCGTAATAATGCTTTGAACCTGGCAGCTTCGCAACCTCCATCAATTCTTCTTTTTCCCCTGCCTCATTTACTCTAGTTAGGATGCTATCTTTGATGATAAACCTAACCTTTTCAAAAAGAACCTCAAGTTCAACACTAGAATTATCTGCATTTGCATTGGTAGCAAAGAATAATCCCTTAGCACCATTTTTAAACTGGATACGGGCGGAAGCTGTATCTTCTACTTCGATGTTATAATCCAATAGCTGATCAACTGAACCTCTAATTGATTCAATTTCACCGCCAACCAGCTGCATGAGGTCTAACGTATGCAGTGCTTGATTGATCATCACTCCACCGCCGGCATATTTCCACTGCCCGCGCCACGGTTGGACGTCATAGTATTGTTTTGGTCTAAACCATGCTACGAGACCCTTGACCCCTTTGATAGGACCATATTCTCCAGAGCTAATAATCTCATGAAGTTTTTCAAATGATTCATTGTTTCGATTTTGCAGACAGACACCAATATTAATGTCCTTATATTCTTCCTCTAGTTTCACCAAAGCAAGTCCCTCTTCCGTGTTCAAGCCCAATGGTTTTTCTAGAAATACATGAACACCTTTTTCTACACAAGCCTTCGTAACAGGATAGTGTAGATAATGAGGCAGACAGATATGAACACAATCCAAGTCTTCCTTTTCTAGCATTTCTTCATAGTTCCTGTAAAAGTTTGCTCCTGGTACGGCATTCGATAATGTATCATCACTATCACAGACAGCAGTCAACTCAGCATTTGGGTTCGCTTTTATCGCTGGAATATGGATTTGTGAAATCGTCCCCAGCCCTATAACGGCAACTTTCAACATTTACTTCTCCCCTTTTTGAAACGAACTCAAAGCTGTATTAGCGATGAGTTCGTTTTAGGTGATCAATTACTTTCTAACCGGATATTTACCTTCTTCAGCAATACGTTTATTTAATTCTTCCAGGAATAAATCTTCATCAAATGGTACTTCGATTTCCTTGCCTAACCAGCTTGACAGGTGCATGGCATTTGCAAGTCTGACACCATTAATTCCGTCACTGCCAGGAGCTAATAATGGTGTACCTTCTACAATCGCAGAAGCAAAGTCCTCTAATACAGCAATGTGCTGTTCGCCCCAAACATTGCCAAAATCAAGTACTTCCTCAGAGAAAACATCATCTTGGCTGCCGCCCATGAAAATTTTCATGACATCTTGCATGCTCATCGTTGCGCTCATTTCACTTTCAGGTTTTACAAGACGTTTGATCGTTACTTTCTTACTGTTATCTACAATAATTTTCCCTTTATCACCAACGATTTCTAAACGGTCTGTCCCTACTACATCGTGTGTACGAGTTACAAATACACCAGTAGCACCATTTCCATAATCAAATACTGCAGTCACATCGTCCTCAACCACAATATCTCTTTGAGAGCCATAGTTTACTTTTGCATAGACCTTTTTCGGCATGCCGCAAATCCATTGAAGCAAGTCGATTTGGTGTGGCGCTTGGTTTACAAGGACACCACCGCCTTCTCCGCCCCAAGTTGCTCTCCATTCACTTTGATCGTAGTACCCTTGAGGTCTCCACCAGGTAGTAATAATCCAGTTGGTACTGCGAATGCTGCCAATTTCACCATTATCAATTATTTCTTTTACTTTTTTATAAAGTGGATTTGTACGCTGGTTAAAGAAGATAGCAAACTTAAGTTCAGGCTTTGACGTTGCAAAGTCGTTTAACTCTTTAACTTGTTTTGTATAAACACCAGCTGGTTTTTCCACTAATGCATGAATGTTTCTTTTTAGTGATTCGATTCCCATTTCAGGATGGAGATAATGCGGAACAGTTGTAACAACTGCATCTACATCTCCGCTTTCAAGCATATCGATATAATTATCGTAGAAAGGAACACCAGGATACTTCTCTTCTGCCACTTGTTTTTTAGCAGGATCATTATCACAGATTGCACCAACCACCATGTTTTTAACTTTGCCTTCAGAAATGAAATTTGCGTACATACCGCCTTCTGCACCTAGTCCAATAATCCCTAATCTTACATCAGCCATAATTAAATTTCCTCGCTTTCAATTGTTTTTAGAATTTCTAAAAGTACTTCATATTGAAGTTTGTAACCTCCGGCACCATCCAGCCCTTTGTTGTCCTTAATGATCTCGGTCGCATCTTCAAGCTCTAAATCCTTTAGAGAATCAAAGAGAACGAGATGTGGCTCAAGTGTTAAAAATCCTTTATAGCCGCTCTTAATAAACTGAGCTAGTAATTCAGGGATTTTACCATCGCCAGTTCCGCAGACAACGTTTTGACTATCTGACGTTACGGCATCCTTTATGTGTATATAAACAATCTCATCCTTTAAGAGATCGTAACACTCCTGTGTATCTTCACCGCACTGCACGAAATTAGCAAAGTCGAAGATCCCTTTAAAGTACGGAGAACCTACTTCTGTTAAAATTTCATGACAGCGTTTACCGATATCACCAAAGATATCCTTTTCATTTTCATGCAGTAAAATCACATTGTATTTTTCTGCAATGTCAGCGAATTCTTTTATCTTGCTAACAACTTGATTACGATATTGGTCTGCATCTTCACCCTTAGGAATATAGAAGCTGAAGATTCTCATATATTTGCAATCAAGCAAGTTGCTAATTTGGCAAAGCATGTCCAGCATAAGCTTCTGTTTAGCAAAGCCTTCTTCATCATTGATGAAGACCTTACCAATTGGTGAGCCGATGGAAGAAACACGAATTCCAGCTTTTTGCAATCTTGGCTGCACTGTTTCTTTGATTTCATCAACAGTAAAATCACCGATATTCTTCCCATCAATGCCGCGTAACGAAATATATTTCATCCCTAAATTAGAGACAACCTCAAGCTGGGTATCGAAATCAGATGAGATTTCATCTGAAAATCCGGAAATCAGTAAATCTTGATTCATTTTTTCTTTTCCTCCTTATTCCTAGGAATATGGTTACCTTCGTTCCTGTTTCTTTTTACGATACTGTGATGGAGTGGTGCCGACCTTCTCTTTAAAAAAACGGCTGAAATGGGCAACACTCTCAAAGCCTGTTGCACGTGACACATCTGTAAGTGATTGATCAGGCTCCATTTCTAACAAATACTTTACCTGGTTAAGCCGGCAAGCCATCACATATTCCATCACCGTAAAACCAGTGACTTCTTTAAAGACATGCGAAGCATAATACTTACTCAAACTTAACTCCTCTGCAATTCTGTCTAAACTAATTTTCTCTGCATAATGCTCATTAATCCATGAGGCTATGGATTCGGCATGGAGTTCTTTTTCCGACCTTTTACTACTTACTTGAGATAATTCCTTTTGACTTCTTTTGAATATCCCCATTAACAACTGAATTAACTCAAGTTTTACTTCAGCTTCCAGAAGCTCATTTTTCTTACCTGTCCGCTGCATTTCATCATCAATATGCGTAAGCGAGCAGGTTATTTCCTTTATCCTGCCATCAACAAATTGTCCAAATTCATCGTAACCTGTACGAAGCAAGCAATTATTAAGTTTTTTAAACGGATCTAATAGATTTGGGACTCCAAGTCCATTTAGTGATTCTTGCAGCCATGTAGGTGAAAAATGAATCATACTTCTTGTATACGTACTGTCTGTCCCAGGATTGGCTTTATGCAACGTCATACCATCTAAAAGGATGATATCCCCAGGCTGCAACTCGTAAATCCGATTGTTAATTAAATACTTACAGTCACCTGAGTGAAAAAAATAAATCTCATATTCTTGATGTGAGTGAAAATTAAAGTTGTGAAAGTCAACACCTTGAACCCGGTATAAACCGTATATCCACTCATCCATTATTCTTTTTCTAAATAAGGAGCTCGTTAACTTTTCGATAGATTCCACACCCTTATAAGTAAGCGTTAACATCTTTATTTGTTAACTGAACATATTTATATTATATTGCAGATAGCCGCATAATACATTCTCCAAAACTGCTCAGTATTTATTATTATTTGACTGATATTGCTTTTTTATTTTACCTTTTGAGACAAATAAAAAAGGAGACAATCTTAGCATTAGGGCTAGTTTTGTCTCCTTTTGAACCTTGTTTGTGGAACTATTATTCCATCCAGTTTGTATGGAATACTCCGTCTTTATCAATACGTTGATACGTATGTGCACCAAAATAGTCACGTTGAGCTTGTAAAAGATTCGCTGGAAGTGTTTCAGTACGGTAGCTGTCATAATAAGCAATTGCGCTTGCAAAAGATGGAACTGGGATTCCACGTTCAATTGCAACGGCAAGAACTTGACGTAATGGCTGCTGGTAGTTTTCAACGATTTCTTTAAAGTATGGATCTAATAATAAGTTTCTTAATTCCGGATCACGATCGTAAGCATCTTTAATTTTTTGTAAGAATTGAGCACGGATGATACAGCCGCCGCGGAAAATCATTGCAATATCGCCGTAACGAAGATTCCAATCATATTCTTCTGACGCAGCGCGCATTTGAGCAAAACCTTGTGCATAAGAAACAATTTTACTCATATATAATGCTTTACGTACTGCTTCAATTAGCTCTTCTTTATTACCATCGAAGTTACGAACTTCTGGCCCAGATAGAACCTTGCTTGCCTTAATACGCTCATCCTTCATTGCTGAAATAAAGCGGGCAAATACGGATTCAGTGATGATTGGCAGCGGAACACCTAAATCAAGTGCATTTTGGCTTGTCCATTTACCTGTACCCTTTTGACCAGCAGTATCAAGGATTAAGTCAACCATCGGTTTACCTGTTTCCTCATCTACTTTTGTAAAGATATCAGCAGTAATTTCAATCAGATAGCTGTCTAGTTCACCTTTATTCCACTCAGCAAATACCTCGTGAAGTTCTTTTGCATCTAATCCTAGTACATTTTTCAAAATAAAGTAGGCTTCACAAATCAATTGCATGTCACCATATTCAATACCATTGTGGACCATTTTTACATAGTGGCCTGCACCGTTTGGACCGATATACGTACAGCAAGGATCGCCTTCCACTTTAGCAGAAATTGCTTCAAGGATCGGCTGTACAAGCTCATAAGCTTCTTTTTTACCGCCAGGCATAATAGAAGGACCTTTTAACGCGCCTTCCTCTCCACCTGAAACTCCCGTTCCGATGAAATGGAATCCTGCAGTTTCTAGTTCCTTATTACGTCTGATTGTATCTTGGAAGAATGTATTTCCTCCATCGATTAGAATATCGCCTTCTTCAAGAAATGGCTTTAAAGAATCAATGGTAGCATCTGTTGCAGTACCTGCTTTAACCATTAATAAAATTTTGCGAGGTTTTTCTAAAGAATGAACAAATTCTTCAACTGTACGTGCGCCAACAAAGTTCTTTCCTTCAGCTTCGTTCTTTAAGAACTCTTCTGTTTTGTCATAAGAACGGTTGAAAACAGCAACAGAATAACCGCGGCTTTCAATATTTAACGCAAGGTTCTTACCCATTACTGCCAAACCTACTACACCAATTTGTTGTTTAGACATTTTACTATCCCTCTTTCTCCTAATCCTATTTAGCAATGTTCACTCGCACTTTTGTAAAACACTTCATGATATTGCTAGATGATTCGACATAATATTCGTAATAAACATACCAATTCTGTATCTTGAAGTCCAGTAACTGTATCTGAATTAACGCTCTAAGAAATACTTTTCCGCATTATTGTACCCAATATTTCTTACCATTTGCTCAAGGTATTCCATATCATTAGGTGCTAGTCCTCTTTCTACCCAATCACCTACTAGGTTACAAAGAATACGGCGGAAGTATTCATGACGTGCATATGAAAGGAAGCTGCGTGAATCTGTCAACATACCAATAAAATGGCTTAACAGACCTACGTTTGCAAGATCCTTCATTTGTCTTTCCATTCCATCGATATGGTCGTTAAACCACCAGCCAGAACCAAACTGAATTTTACCAGGAACGCCTTCTTCATAGAAGTTCCCCATCATACCTGCAAGAACTGGATTATCTTTAGGATTTAGGTTAAACAATACAGTTCTTGGCAATGCATTTTGCTGCTCCAATGTATCAAGGAAACGGGACAAGCCTTCAGCAAAGTTAGATTCACCAACTGAATCAAAGCCAGTATCTGTTCCGATAAGCTCTTTCATTTTTGTATTGTTATTTCTAATGGCACCCATATGAAGCTGCATGACCCACTGTTTTCCAGCATACATTTTTCCAAGCTCAGTTAATAAGAACCAACGGTAAGCAATCAATTCCTCGTTCGAAAGCTGCTCGCCACTTACGCGCTTATTGAAAATAACTTCAATTTCTTCCTTCGTTGTTTCTACATACTCCATTTTTTGAATATCATGATCGGACGCACGACCGCCATTTTCATGGAAGTAGTCTACACGTTGTTGCAATGCCTTCAAGAAACCTTCAAGTGAATCTACTTTAATTCCAGAAACCTCTTCTAATTTCCGGGTCCAGCTAATAAATGTAGGACGTTCGATGAACAATGCTCCATCAGGACGGAAAGTCGGTGCAATAATGGGAGCAAACGTATCATCATTCTTTAATAAACGATGGTATTCCAATGTTGAATTCGGGTCATCCGTAGTTCCAATAAATTTAACATTTGATTTCGCAATAAAAGCTCTCGCTGTGTAATCTGAAGTTTTTAACTTTTCATTGCATTCATCGTAAATTTCACGGGCTGTAGATGGGCTGAGTAATTTTTCAATTCCAAAGAACATTTTCAACTCCATGTGAGTCCAATGATAAAGCGGGTTACCAATTAGGTTTGGTACCGTTTCTGCCCATGCTGAGAATTTCTCCCAATCAGTTGCATCGCCCGTAATGTATCTCTCGCCAATTCCATTCATACGCATCGTACGCCATTTATAATGGTCTCCACCTAGCCATAATTGAGTAATATTCTCATAGGACTTATTTTCCCAAACCTCTTGTGGATCTAGGTGACAGTGGAAGTCAAAAATCGGTAAACCAAGAGCTGCATTTTCATATAATTTAATGGATGTTTCTGTATCTAGCAAGAAGTCTTTGTCTAAAAAGTTTTTCATTCGATACCCTCCAGTTACTTCTATTTTCTGTAAACCCTTACAAATTTATTAAATAATTTCGTGAATAAGATTTATTAATTTGTTTAGTAAACAAATTAATTACATTACTAACTTATCATGTTTAATTTGTTAAGTCAATTGACAGTTTATATTTTTTTAAACTCCTAAGAGACCTAAATGAAATAACCTGTTATACTATTGTTATAGTAGAAAAGCTGCTCGAAATGGAGGATATAAATGATTACCGGTGACGCGTCATATATAAAAAAAATCAATCGCTCGATTATTCTCAGAGAGATTGTCAAAGAAGGTTTAATTTCTAGGGCAGATTTATCAAAAGTAACAGCACTTACACGTGCGACCATCTCGGCACAAGTTGCAGACTTATTAGACGAAGGATTAATAATAGAAACACAGCTTGAGCATTTTACCGTTGGTAGAAAGCCTATAATGCTTTCTTTAAATAGTGAGGCAGGTTATGCACTTGGAATTGACCTGGATTTTGACCATATTTCTTTTACAGTTTCAGATCTTAGTGGTACTCCTGTAAACTCCAAAAGGATTGAAACCAATACGACAGACTACGCGGAGATTTTGAATCTCTTAATTGAGCATATAAAAGTGTATAAATCTGAATACGCTTACAGCCGATATGGAGTTATTGGAATCGTTATTGCCATACATGGTTTAGTTGGAAAAGATGAAACAATTCATTATGTACCACGTTTACGCTGGAATAACATTACTCTTAAGAATGATATTGAAAGTCAAATAGACATCAACGTGCATATAGAAAACAATGCGAATCTAAGTGCTTTTGCTGAACGGGTATATGTGCATCATGAAACAGATAACTTACTCTCTGCCACGCTTTATTCCGGTATAGGTTTAGGCATGATGATGAACAATGAGTTTTTCCGCGGTCATGATGGATTTGCTGGTGAGATTGGCCACATGATTGTTGTCCCAAATGGAATTCAATGCAATTGTGGTAATAAAGGCTGTTGGGAACGATATGCCTCAGAAAATGCTATATTCAAGCATTTAGCAGATACAATGCAAATCAATGCTGTGACGTACGAAGATATCCAAAAATGGCTTGATGAAGGTGACGAAGAAGTACATCAATTGATGGAACAATTCATTTACTACCTCTCAATTGGTCTAAATAATATGATCAATATGTACAATCCTGATGTGCTTGTGCTTGATAGCGAGCTATTGCGCATGTATCCGAATTCTCTCGATAAAATAAGAGGAAACTTAAATTCTTCCATTAGCCATTACCGCGCGCTCCAAATATCTTCAATCGGAAGAAACTCTGCTCTTCTTGGAGCATGTGCGCTTGCAATAAAGCACTTCTTGGAAGTCCCGATGTTAAACTTAAATTATCATAGTGAACCAAATAAAAATGCAAGCGTTAACATCTAATACTAGAGTGAACGATTTGAAGCAAAAATTCCCTTTCAACTTTTGAAAGGGAATTTTTTTAAAAAGATAAATCGCCGACTCACTACTACTATATGTATTACAAAAAAAGATAAGGTTGTTATGAGCAGTCATAACAACCTTATCTTTAAGTAACTATTTCGCTTTTCTTTTTGCTGCTAAATCAAGTGCAAGCTGCTCTGTACGCTTTTTGTTTAATGGATATAAGAATACAATCATTAGGAATACTACGCCTAGTACAACTGCAGGTACTAAAGTACCGAGTGTATGAATTCCACGTAACGTTTCCTCTGTTTGCGTTTGGGCACCTGCAGTGTAACCTACTGCTGCAATCACTGCACCACCAACACCACCGGCAACCGCTTGACCAATTTTTCGAGCCATTGAATAGATTGAGTAAACAGTTCCATCTTCACGCAAACCAGTTAAATATTCATGATAATCAATTACATCTGTAACAAATGCCCAAACAACAAGGTTGAACACACCATAACCAACCATTGCAACTGTTAAAATACCGATAAATTGCATTTCTGAAATATTTGGAAGGAAATATAGAACACCGTAAACAAGAGTAGCTAATAATAAACCACCTGAAGCCACTTCTTTTTTACCAAATTTCTTTACTAATGGCTGCACAAATGGCATAGCCACGAATACTGCAACTGATTGAAGCAAACCAACCATACTTAACGCTTTAGCATTTCCGAAATAATCCTTAAATAGATATACGTTTACTGTACCAATTAACATAAAGACAACCATGAATGTTAAAGCAGCAACCAGGAACACCATTAATGGTTTGTTTTTAACTAGACCCTTCATCGTTTGGCCTAAGTTCACCTTTTGTTTATTACTTTCATCCATTGTAATACGTTCAATAGATAGTTTATAGCAAGCCATGTAACAAGCAATTGCAAGACCACCGAAAAGTAATGCAGCGATTAGGAAGCGATTCGCATCCGGTCTATTGTTAACAAACAAAATCATTGGGCCAGCCACGTTTATAATTAGACCTGCTAGGTTCGCACCTAATGTTCTCCAACTTGATAAAGCTGTACGTTCAACAGGATCAGCTGTGATGACAGAAGCCATTGAGCCATAAGGAATATTAACAGTGGAATATAATGTTCCCCAGATAATATACGTTATATATGCATAAGCAAGGTAAAATCCATCAGACATGCCAGGAATTGTTACGAACATCAAGATACCTGAGATAACAAGCGGGAATGACATTCTAAAAATCCATGGTCTAAATTTCCCTTGTGCTGTTGCCTTTCTAGTATCAATGAAACGGCCCCACGTTACATCAGCAAAAGCGTCCCAAAGACGTGCGATCATGAACAATAATCCGACTTGGGCTGGATTGATACCGAATATATCTGTGTAGAATACCATCAAGAAAGCTGCTACTAGAATAAAGAAGAAATCGTTTCCAAAATCACCGAATAAATAACCTAACTTATCTTTCATGCCAAATGGGCGTACTGCTTTCCCACCATTTTGTGGGGTTTCTACTTTCTGTTGTAGTGCTCTGGCCATCATTAACCCTCCTATTAGATCGAACTATAATAAAAAATATAAACCCTTTAAATAATTGCTAAGACGATTTGTTGCTTATTTTATGAATCCCTTTACAAAAATACACATTGCCTATTTTTTTAACTTCTCGAGAGTGTTAGATATTCCTGATTAATTTGTTTAATGAACTAACAAACTAACTGTATACATAGAATATCACCCTCGACAAAATCCGTCAATAATATTTTGTAAGCGTTTTGCATTTTTTTTACTTTATTAACTTTCCAACTTTAAACAAATATGCTTCTATACTTAGCGATTCAATCATCTTTAATAGTGTGTTAGGATTAATTTAGAAATGAAGATACTTCCAAATACTAGCTGTATAATTTGAGAGGAGAGAAAAAATCAATGCTTAAACGTCCCGAAAAAAATGAGTATCCCGATTATTATGTACCGTATGTTGACCTAGTTCCTGAAGATGGCTTGTTACAACTATTGAAGGAAAATCTTCAAAAGACTGTTTCTCTTTTTGATAACATTTCAGAAGAAGAGGGTTTACATTGCTATGCTCCAGGCAAATGGAGTATTAAAGAAGTGCTCGGCCACATAACAGATACCGAAAGAATCATGAGCTACCGCCTTTTACGTGTAGCCCGAGGCGATCAAACACCTCTAGCAGGATTTAACGAAAACGATTATGTCCAAGCAGCACAAACAAACAACCTATCATTGAAAACCATCCTAGAAGACTTCAAAGCAACACGAAACGCCACCATCAGCCTTATCCAAAACATCCCGGCACAAGCGTGGGAAAACACAGGAAACGCAAACGGAATGGCAATCACCACAAGAGCCATCGCCTACATCATCGCCGGACATCAAATGCACCATTGTAAAATCGTTGAAGAGAGATATTTGAAAAAATAACGGTGCCTCGGTGCCTGTCACCGCTCGTGGACACTGTCCACCTCAGGCGGACATTCAAATGAAAATTCATAAAAAAACAGACCAAACCTCAGAAGGTTTGGTCTGTTGCTTTTGGTTTTGTGCGCATTTATCCCATTTTGGTTCGTGTGGCTGCTGGCTGGTATTTTCTCATTGGTCCATTTTCGAGGACTTCTTGAAGATAGAGATTTCCGTTTGGACTTGTTTTCTTGAGCAAGTCCATGAGGTATGTAATATCATCAAGTGCTCTATGGGTTTGGTGATTGGTAATTTGGTGTGCTTGCAATAGTGTTAACAGTTTTCCATTAGGAAAGCCATAGTTCTTCCATTTAACACCCCTCATTGTACAATACCATTTTAAATCATTTACTTCTGGGTACATATGAAAGAGAAAACTGCGGTCAAAGGAAGCGTTGTGAGCAAAGACAGAATCCGCACGATGAAAGTAAGTTTTGATCTTACCATCTGTGAAACTCTTCCCTGCCACCAACTCATATGGAATACCGTGAATCTGGTAGGCCCGGTCATAATTCCTTCTAGCAGAATTTGAGAGTGGTTCTCTTAAGAAGGAATCTTCTTCAATAATTTCTTGAACCTCCCCTGTATCAGTACGATAGGAAAACAATTTCAATGCTAGTTCTATTACCTCATCCGTAGTCGGTCCTAAACCTGTAGTTTCAACGTCGACTACTAAACCCAACTGCTCATTTTTACGCATAATCTCATTCCTTTGATCAAGATATTACTACCATTATAACATCTTATTAAAAAAAGAAGACCAGCCAATTGGCTAGCCTTTTGAAATTAGAGAAAATCGTGATGTTTTCAAGGGTTTCTGTTAAATTGGTAACTTTTAGTTTATCTTAAATTCGCCTATTTTACGGATATCAGCGAAAAATAAATGATATCGGCGGCAATCCAATTATATCGGCGTTCCTGGTTTTCACGATAAAACCTAGTCTTCACGCATTCCACTAATAAACCCTTTAATTATAATTTCCAAACTTTCATTAAGATCTAACGCCATTTTGAAACCGCCCCGCTGCTCTAATGAGGAAAAGCCATGTAAAATGCTCCTTAAGCCCCGAACTGCATGTAATGCCTTCTCATCTTTTAGATGATAATCCTGTAAAACACGAACAGATAATTCAACAACCTTAGCACCAGCCTGTTGGACATCTTCATCTTCCATATCGGGTGCCATCAATGTTGCTTCATATATGCCAGGATGCCTACGGGCAAAATCCACATAGGCTTTACTTATAGAAAGTACCGCATCGTCACCTGCTACTCCGATAGCCGCTTGCACTAATTCTTCATACAGCCTATTAAGCCCGTATATCGCCATCTTTTTTCGCAATCCACCCAGCCCATCAAAATGGTTATATAACGAAGGCGGTCGAATTCCTAGTTTTTTTGCCAGGTTTGCCAGCGTAACTTCCTGCATTCCTTGTAGATCTGCAATTTCCCCTGCCACTTCAAGAATGGCATTTAATTCAAGTCCGACTTTAGGTCTCGGTGACATAAACATACTCCTCTATTTCAATTTCTGCTCTAAACTGCGAATAGACTGTTCCATGGCTCCAACTGGATTCTTCACCATTTCTCCATGTCCAATTGCAAGAAGTTCTGGTCGATAGCCTACTAATTTCCTTGCACTAACGAGTGCCGTTTCTTTACTCCATGTAGCCAATGCCGGGAATGGAAACAATGGTTTTAGTTCTCCAGATACAGCCATCCCGCCTCTTGTTGTAAATGCGTCCCCTGCAATAAGTGCCTTCGTCCGTGTATCAAAAAAGGACATGGATCCAGGTGTGTGCCCAGGAGTCTCAATTGCCGCTAATGACCCCACTAGATCACCTTCTTTTAATAGTACATTCGCTCTCGTTTTCAACCTTTTGGGAACCCCACCTTTTATCGGTGTTTGATGTTCATGCTGATCAAGCGAAAGGTCACCATTCATTAATCTATTATCCCTCATAGAAATATAAACAGGCACATCTGGAAGCTCTTCCTTTATCTTATCAAGCGCACCCACATGGTCCTCATGCGCATGCGTCAAAACGATTTTCGTAATCGGCTTTCCAATCGTTTTGGCAGCCTTAAATATCCCCTTCATACTATATGGCAGCGCTGCGTCAATCAAAGTTAATCCGTCCTCTTCCTCAACTAGATAACAATTTACCGGAAAAACATTTGCCATAAATGTCACCTGATATAAAAAACCTGTATGGATCATTCTCATATACCCAACCCCTTTTAACTAATATAATTAGTTTTATTTTAACTAATCATATTAGTTAAAACAAGAATATATACCTTTATTTTTAAAAATTTCATCTGAGCGTTACGGCATAAAGATCGGACCAATCCTCGTTAAATCAAGCTAAATTCGTTCGAGTGATATAAGCTTGTAACAATTTGTTCAAAACTTTTTTACAAACATGTGAAATAGTGAACAATCTATCCTCGATTCGAGATTAATTTGTTATATTAGCAGTGTAGTAATTATATAAAACTTATTTAACAAGGAGATGCTTCAAAATGTTTACGAACTTTTTAAGAGAAAATAAAATCGCGGCTGGAATTTTAACAGTCTTACGTTTATACCTTGGATATTCTTGGTTCACAGCTGGTTTAGGAAAATTAACAGGCGGCGGATTCGATGCTTCAGGCTTCTTAAAAGGGGCAATTGGTAATCCAGTTAAGGGTCCAGATGGCAATATGGTTTACGGCTGGTACGTTAACTTCTTAGAAAGCTTTGCTTTACCAAATATTGATATGTTTAACTTCATCGTGCCTTGGGGCGAAACATTAATCGGATTAGGTCTTCTGTTAGGATGTTTAACAACTGCCGCAATGTTCTTTGGTTTAGTGATGAACTTTTCATTCTTCTTAGCTGGTACGGTATCTCACAATCCGACTGACATATTCTTAGGTTTCATCATCTTAACAGCGGGTTTCAATGCTGGTCGTATTGGCCTTGATCGTTGGGTAATTCCTTTCATTCGTAAAACAATGAAAACAGAAGGCAGCAAAGACAAAGCAAAAGCGGCAGCCTAACAGCTGTTATGCACCAAGTTGTTCATGGTTCTGTCAAAACATTTTTAACAAATTGTGAACTTATCACTATGGTCATGTTGTTAATTACAAAATTCTTATATAGTGAAACTATCAAATACAAACTATTTATTGAGAGGCGGAGTACATTATGTTTAACCATTTTTTAAGAGAGAATAAAATTTCAGCAGCTATATTAACAATCATTCGCTTATACCTTGGATACGCTTGGTTCACAGCTGGTTTCGGTAAAATCACAGGCGGTTTCGATGCTTCAGGTTATTTAAAAAATGCAGTAGCGAATCCAGTAAAAGGTCCGGATGGCAACATGGTTTACGGCTGGTACGTTAACTTCCTAGAAAGCTTTGCAATACCAAACATTGATGTCTTCAACTTCATCGTGCCTTGGGGCGAAACATTAATTGGTTTAGGCCTTATGTTAGGATGTTTAACAACTGCCGCAATGTTCTTTGGTTTAGTGATGAACTTCTCTTTCTTCTTAGCAGGAACTGTATCTCATAACCCGACTGACATTTTCTTAGGCTTCATTATCTTAACTGCTGGTTACAACGCAGGCCGTGTTGGTCTTGACCGCTGGGTAGTTCCATTCATCCGTAAAACTGTTTTCAAAGGGAAAGAAACAGCAAAACAACATGCATAACAAAAAAGTCGCCTCAATCACAAAATGATTGAGGCGTTTTTTATTAATAAATATTATCTTCTTCTCCGTTTTCAAAACCAACTCGATCTTGATACCAATTTGTTATTTGAGTAAGGATAGCAAATACAAGAAAGAAATTCATGGCCCATACGTTAATAAATGGTGCTAACCCTCCAAACTCAATTCCATGGTACCCTTTTAATTTCATAACAATCAAGCTTTCAATAAAAATTAGTACAAAACCCAAAACACCCGCAACAGCCATTCGAATCATTTTAAGTTCCCTCCATATCTTACCCTTTTAGGTTTACCCTATTTCTAATATTTCAAAGTCATAAATTTGACGATTCTGTGAACATCTTTAATCCTATTATATTGCAAATTTTATGGAAACAACAACAACAAAAAACATTTCTTTTAAAGAAAAATCTCTATAACAGAAAAATAATAACAAGGTATATTAAAGGAGTTTTAAAAAGGAAGGAGATGCCGGATCATATAAAAATGATTACTGTTTTATCCATCGATATATGGATGTTAAGAAAGTAAGGATTGAAGCATAAATGAGGAAGGTATAAAAGTTAACAAAGATCGTATTCGTATACTGATTTAGCCATGGAAATTGGTATATCCGCGAATTTTCATTCGTGGGTGGACCGCCTAATTTCTGAATGACATCATTAAAATAAGAAAATTCCATTATACTGGAAGCAATTAGGACGATTAAGGAGGCAACAACAATGTTTCGGTAAGTGACTTTTTTAAAAGAAGCGTCTTTCAGTTTTAGAAATAATTCATAGCCAAACAAGGAAAACGTCAACAGCACAAAAGGAAAAATAAGAATCACAGGATTACCGTTTCCTGAGAAAGACTCAGGACTAAATGAGAACTCCTTTACCATAACAACTGCAATTAAACAAAGCATAAAATAGATGATTAATTGTCTAGATAACATTACATCTCATCTCCTCCTGATTGTAATAATAAAAAGGAATAACGCCATATTGTTTATATATTCAACAGAAAATAGTGTTATTCCCACCCCGCCCCCTTTAATCCCTGTGACTAAATATTAGACTATTAAGTAGGAAAAAGGTTTTACTTTTTTTATCCTTTTCATAATCAATTTATCGAGCAGATTTTCTTTTCCATAAGAAAGATTGAAATTCCCACTGAAAACGAATATTATATAAAGGTTGTTAAAAAATCGTTCGCTTTTTGGAGGAATCCTATGTTTAAACTAAAAGAAAACCAAACAAATACAAAAACAGAGCTACTCGCCGGAATTACAACCTTTTTTACAATGGTTTACATAGTTGTTGTGAACCCAGTGATTCTTGCCGATGCAGGTGTACCATTTGAACAAGTATTCACAGCAACGATTATCTCTGCAGTTATTGGAACACTATGGATGGCATTATTCGCAAATTATCCAATCGCCATTGCACCTGGAATGGGGCTAAATGCATACTTCGCCTATTCAGTCGTTGGCGGCGCGCAAAATATTAACTATGAAACAGCCTTTGCTGCTGTTTTTATTGCCGGTATTATCTTTGTTATCTTGTCTTTAACACCTTTCAGAGAAAAATTAATTGATGCAATTCCTGATAACCTCAAGCACGGGATTACCGCAGGAATTGGCTTGTTTATTGCATTTATTGGGTTGCGCATGACTGGGATTATTACTGCTCATCCTACCAATCTTGTCGGTTTGGGTGACTTGAAATCTCCTTCAGCACTGCTTGCAATAGTCGGACTGGCTATTACATTAATTCTGATGGCACTGCGAATCAACGGGGCTTTATTTTTTGGAATGATCATTACCGGTTTCATCGCCTTCTTTACGAACCAACTTTCTTTTGATCAAGGTTTTGTATCACTTCCTTCTCTTCCTGAAGGATTGATTATTGGGAACCCTATTACAGCTTTAAGTGATGTCATTGGGCACAGTTTATATGCCGTTGTTTTTTCATTTATTTTAGTAACGATTTTTGACACCACTGGCACCATGATAGGTGTTGCCAATCAAGCTGGTTTAATGAAAAATGGAAAATTGCCGCGTGCCCGTCAAGCATTGCTCTCTGACTCCGTTGCAACATCAATTGGAGCGATGTTTGGTACTAGTCCAACAACCGCCTATATTGAATCCACATCAGGAGTTGCTGCTGGAGGACGAACAGGGCTAACTTCCCTTACGGTAGCAGCTTTGTTTCTTGCATCGGCATTTTTCGGCCCTCTTGTTAGTGCCGTTTCAGGTATTTCTGCGATTACGGCTCCGGCTCTTATCATTGTCGGAAGCATGATGATGGGAAGTATCGCAAAAATTAAATGGGATGAATTAGATGAGGCTTTTCCTGCATTCCTTGTGATTCTGAGTATGCCGTTAACCTCGAGCATTGCAACCGGAATTGCGCTTGGTTTCATCAGCTATCCGCTTCTTAAGATAGCGAAAGGAAAATGGCGTGAGGTTCACCCGCTTCTCTATGTTTTCGCCGTATTGTTCTTTTATCAGCTAGCATTTTTACCACATTAAAAAAAATGGAGTCCCAACAACATGTTGGTGACTCCATTTTTTTAAAATTTATTTGGAAACTGTTTGATAATTCCGTCTGCAATCGCATCTGACATATGCAGTAAATGTTCCTCATTTTTGTCAAGCGCCTCAATATTCGCTCTCCAATCCTTATTGAGTTTTGCAACCACACCATCAGTGATCAGTTTTAAGTGCATATAGAGCATTCCATTTAACTCTTTTTTATTGTAATTTGGGTTTGCTTTCGTTAAAAAATTGGTAATATCATCTGCATTTTTAAACCATGCAGCATTGTATTTTTTGAAATCAGCCTGATTACCACTTTTTGCAGCAGATACTACTTGACCGCCAATTTGTATATGCTCTCTCAATAATTGTCCAAGCTCATTACCAGCAGCCTCTCCGTAAAAGGGTTTAATGGCATTCCCTAGATCAGCCTGGTTTTTCAATAATCTTGCCAGCACCGGTTCTTGGTCCCCCAGACCTGCAATTGAACTTACTACAAACTTTTCTGTCCAAAAATTGTGCTCCATCCAAAGCTTTCTCATTTCTGCTTTAAACTGGGCGGCTTTTTGATTTTGCGGCTGAATTTGTCTCTCTGCGTGTTTGTTCCCTTCCGCATTTGTGAAGGACGGGAAGATTAATACAAATGAGAGAAACAAAAGCATGAATTTTGATACGTGTTTTTTCATAAAATCATCTCCTAATAATAAATTAAACGGGTCAACTTATTATTAGATTTTTCATCCATTTTCAATCTAAAAAAAATTTTCATCTTCATAATTTCCACATAACATCTCTATAACTTCTACAAATGTTTATCTTATTATAAAGATAACTTATTTAGGACTTAGGTTTTAGGAACCTTATTCTTAAAAACTTCCCATAATTTGATTGGTACCCGGGTACCAATCCTTTTTTTTTCCCTTTTTTACAAACTTGTCATCTTCATAATTTCCACATAACTTCTCTATAACTTCTACAAAAGTTTATCTTATTATAAAGATAACTTATTTAGGACTTAGGTTTTAGGAACCTTATTCTTAAAAACTTCCCATAATTTAGCCTGGTACACGTGTACCAGGCCCCTTTTTGCCCTTTTTACTATTTTTCAACCAAAACAGTACCAAATGGTGTAATTTTACACTATGATGAAAATACAATAGTATTAGGTTAATATAAGGGGTGTAAAAATGAAGGTAAAAGCTATTTTATTTTCACTTATTACGGTCGTGCTCCTTTTGTCTGGTTTCGTTTATTTCTTTTTTAATGGAAACACCGCCACAAAAGAAAAAAGCAGGGAGATAAGTAGCTGCCTACCTTGAGAAAAATTATCCAGAGGAATCCTTTAAAATAACTGACATTGCCTACTATCCTGGTGAAGGAACATATATCGTCCACGTTATTTCGAAGGATGGAAAAACAGAAGGGAATATTGATGTAAGAAATGGAAGAATTATAGTTGGTGGTGCAGAATTTCCTTTAAAGGAAGAATAGAAAGGTGATGCCTTTGAATCTCCCATTAGGTATAACAGGTTATCGGTCATTAAAGGAAGAAGAGCTCCCGATTACCGATGGAACTGAATTTATTCAACATTGTTACGCCATTATTAGACAATTAGGCGGTAAAGTAAAAAGTACCACTGAGGAAAACTCTTACCGAAACTTTTATACAGTGAAGTATGACTATCATGGTGAAATAAATTTTGTACTGCTAAATAAGCATTATCCTTTTCTGGCTTTCGCTTCTTCAATCGATAGTCTTACTTTTCTTGATTTTCCTGACATGGCAGCGACATTCAATGTCTTCTATACTGTTCTATCAAAGGAAATTTTAAATAGAGCATTAACAGCAGACCATTTATCAACTTTATCGAAAGCCGAATTAGAACAAATCACCTACTGGAAACCAGAGACAATAGGCGAAGTTATTTTTAATAATTGGGATTAGCTAATTAAATATGGGATGGTGCCATATAGCGCCAACCCTTTACTTTATATAACTAACTTGATTTCTCCCACAGTTCTTGCATTGATACAAACCTTTATCCGCCCGGTTTAATAAAGTATCAATGGTGTCACCTGCTTTAGAATTTGTAACCCCAAAACTGGCTGTTAGTTTCCCAGCTCCTACGAAACTATGTTCAGCAACTGCCTTCCTAAGATGTTCCGCAAGCTTTACCGTATCTTCACCGACTGTATTAGAAATAATAATGAACTCTTCCCCGCCCCAACGTCCAAAAAGCTCCCGATTGCTAAGCTCCTGTTGGATGAGTTCTGCTAACTCTACTAATACTTCATCACCGATTTTATGTCCAAAGTTATCATTGACTGACTTGAAATGATCAATATCAAAGAAAATGATTGAAAATCCTTCCTTCTTATCTTCAAATACCTTGAGCTTTTTTTCAAGCCATTCATCGATTCGCAGACGATTAGCAATTCTTGTTAATGAATCAAAGTAAGCATGCTTTTTAAACATTTCAAGATCAGCATAAGTCTTAAACACATGCTGAGCATAGTAAAGAACAATAATGTAAACTAGATTAGCAAAGTAATACTGTCCTAGTGAATCAATCGATTCTGACGAAAGATTGTTAAGATACATAATGCCAGACACAAAGGTTGTAAGAAATATAACAATGGAATAGTATAACCCCTGTTTAGTTCCTAAAGTTAAGAAAAAGAATAAGGTAATAATCGGCATCCAGATAATAAAATCCCCTAGAGAACCGCCTGATATCACCATATAATTGCGAACAGCGTCAAAAAAGGTTGTTACATGATAAAAACTGACTAAAGCCAAATTGGAGAATTCAGTAAATCGAACAAAATATCGTTTATATAGTAAAAACCAGCTTATGATAAACCATATTGCGAGAGTATTATTTATTGTAAAATCAAATTTATTGATGGCATTACTATTTTGTAGAAGTGTATTAGAAATAAGAGAAATGATAATACAAGGTACTACCCACAGATAAATGCGTATCTTAAGATCATTAAGTGATTCAAATCTCTTTAACATATTTCATCTCCCAACTAACCTAACCGATTAGTCCTGCCTGCTGCTTGACAGCTGACTGAAATAATCACAGCTGTAGAAATTACTCCTTCCCTTCATTTATTTCTATATTTTAATGGATTACCCAACTATATTTACGTTCACGAAAAAGCAGTGACCTTACATCGGACACTACTTCTCATCATTATTATATCAAACATATTAATAGGAAAACTATATAGTAATGATTGTTAAAAATTTACGTTTTTTCATTACCACAAGACATATTTTGGATAGTACTTTCCATATTGGACATATTAACATAAAAAAGGGAAATGTTATGATAGGACTTTTAATTGCAATTGTTACCTTTAACTTTATAGGGTTTAAAACAAATAACAGACTAACAGGTAATCAAATTCTTCACATTTGGTTATTTACGATTGCATTTCAATTACTATTCGATATATTTATCGAGTTCAAATATCATGCTTATTGGTACTTCGACAAAGAAGTAGACTGGCGTGGAATCCTGCCCCATGTGTTCTTAATTCCACCAGTGAATATGATTTTCTTAAATTGGTTTCCTTATAAAAGAAAATGGCTAATGAAATTTTCTTTCTTATTTCTTTTCGTTATCGCTATCTTACTATACGAAATTATTACACTCCTTCCAGAGCCTTGGGGCTATTTTCATTATGGCTGGTGGAAGCTTTGGCATGCCGCTATCCTTGACCCTTTCCTTCTACTTATCGTATTAGGTTTCTATAAATGGATTTGTAAATTAGAAAAAAGAGCATGTTTAGAAGGTCGTTAACATCTCTTATGATGAACACAAGTGAAACTTGTTTTTAATTTCATGAAATTGTACATCAAATTTGCCTGTCTGCCTTTTTTTGTTCGTGGATTTATTTTGGAACGTAAGCAGTCCATAAATCGCTTATCGCAATAACAAGGGGA
The DNA here is from genome assembly GCF_030348765.1 of Neobacillus sp. CF12. Classification (GTDB taxonomy): domain Bacteria; phylum Bacillota; class Bacilli; order Bacillales; family Cytobacillaceae; genus Neobacillus. Next base: position 3,112,816 of record NZ_JAUCEU010000007.1, read on the forward strand.
GTTTCCACGTTCGAGACAGAGGTCATGTTTATAACAACAGGAATCAACATCATTTATAGGTGCTCCTGGTCCACTACATCCTGGCCCGCACCATCTGTACCCTGGAAAAATACAGAGAGAAAATGGCTTTTTCCTACTACTCATATTTTTTCATCTCCTTTTTATATAAAATATGATGTTGTAGGAAAGTGGGGACATGCTCCTATCACGGACTGTTTAAAAAAATATGATGTAGATGGGTTTACGTGCCGTTCTCATAATGACAGCAAAAAGGAAGTCCTCAAGACTACCTCTAAAATCCAAATAATTTATTAAAAGCTTTCATTGCATCCGGACTGCAAATGGCAGCAAAATGATCTCTTAACTTCATTTTCGCATCTTCCTTTTCAATCAAACTTTCATCAAGTCCATGATTCTCTGCCCAGTAATTCATTGTTTCAAAAGAGGTACTGTTCCAGCCATTTTTCTCTCCAGCCTCGTTTGTTTTTGCCTTCGTTCCAGAAACAACTATGTCCATTGAACTTTGCAATTCCAGTAAGGCATTATCAAACGCCTTCTTCTTTTCTTTATCTTTCATTCCTGCTTGGACTTTCAATAATCTTGTGTCTATTCCTTCATTCTCACTAATTAGCAAATACAGTTCTACTGCTTCCCTTGAGATTACTCCGTCTTGATATCGATCACTAACAGGTAATGGAGACCCTAAAATTGCACGAAACAACGGCAATAGCTCGCTAGAAATCAATACAGATTTCTTTTTAATAAACTTTCCATATGCCGCTGCTCCATCAATAGGAAATTTAGCTCGCCAAAGCCATGGATCCAACTCGGAACCGGTGTACCAATTTTTTTTCGCAGTAATACTATCGAGTGATGGATAATTAGGGATAAGATTTGCCAAAGGCAGGAATCCAATTTCTTTAATAACATCTATTGCTTCCTCATATGTATGAACCAAATATTCCTTCATCCTAAGTTATCTCCTTGAAAAGTCTATCAACTTCATATCTTAAATCTGTCCATAATTTAAAAGTGGATTGTGCAGCCAAGCTCTCAACTACATTGGTATAGTACCACTTTTGTTGTTCTTTACCTGCATTAAATCTATCCCAGACCTCTTCACCAACTAGTTCATAATCTCTAATGATTGAACGGATATTATGAAGTTTATCTGCACAAACAACAGCACGGATATCCTCTGAAGCTGTTTTTAAAAATGCAATGGTATGCTCTTTTCTATCTTTCCAAGCGAGTGATTTATCAGGTTCAGAACTTCCCTCAACAATTTTAGCAATCTCTGCCCCAAATTCACTTTTAATTTCTTCAAGGGTTAGTGCTGTGTCCTCAACAGTGTCATGTAAAATACCTGCCGCAACGATTTCCTCACTATATCCGTTTTTCAACAACATCATACCGACTGCAACAGGATGAATAATATAGGGAATATCGGTATTTTTCCGATATTGTCCTTCATGATACTTACTAGCTATCTCGAGCGCCTTTTCAACTACATCCATATTGATCATCTCCTAATCCTGATAACATCTATAATCCTTTATTTTCACTTTATTTCCACATGGCAAAACAAAACTCCTTCTTAGCCTTAATATAATTATTACAATCGAAAATATGTGCAATTTGTCCAATCACATATTTTTGTACAAGCATATTTTATAGTACAAGTATGAAAGGGGGGATATGGAATGTCTAATGAAAGAAGACGTCGTGATGATGATGATCGCAGAGAAGTCAGAAGAGTCTTTATTGATGCAGAAGAAGTTATTATCCGTGCTGATAGAGTAAGAATTCAAGGCGATGATGACAGAAGAGACGATAGAAGAGACGACAGAAGAGACGACAGAAGACGCCCATTCTGGTGGGTATAATTGATTCATCTAGGGAATAAATAACTTCCCTCAGGCTGGTGAGAAAAATAGTTCTCACCAGCCTGTTTTATTTACCCTAAACACCAAGTACTATGGTAAATTAATGAAAAAGAATATACAGAATAGCAGGTGAACAGGTGATAGAAAAATTTAATGTTTTAATGTCAGCATTTAATCAAGAAAGAATGATCACAGTGTATCTGCCTATGAGTTATGACGAATCAACCAAGCGCTACCCCGTATTATATATGCACGATGGGCAAAATGTTTTTGAAGATCAAGGTGCCATTAAAGGTGTATCTTTACGTTTGAAAGATTACTTAGATGAAAACAAAGTCGATATAATCGTGGTAGCAATCGATTTAAATCCTGAAGGAGAAGAACGCTTTAACGAATACTGCCCATGGGTTACTGGAAAAATCGCCGAGAAAATACTTGGTCACCGCAGCTCATCTGGCGGTAAAGGTGAACAATACTTGGACTTTATTGTAAATGAGCTTAAACCATTAATAGACCGTAACTATCGAACTCTTGAAAATCATACTTCAATGGCAGGAATTTCATTAGGAGGACTTATTACTACATATGCCGCCTGCCGTTATCCAGATATTTTTAAACGAATTGCTGCACTATCTCCAGGATTTTATCGTAACCAAGAGGAAATCGAGGTATTCGTTAAGAATTCGGACCTTTCTACAGTTGAAAGGGTATATATCGATTTTGGTACGAATGAAATCACGGATGATCAAGAACTGAATAACCAGTTTACAGACATGATTCAATCTGTCTATGAAATTTTGAAAAGTAAAATAGAGGATACCCGCTACGTAACGATTGTTAATGGAGAGCACAACTATACTTCATTTAAAAAAAGAATACCTGCCGTAATAGATTATCTATTTTCGGATATATGAATGTAAAAAAGGTATGGCTCCCATACCTTTTTTTCTATTTAAAATGGTTTTAATATCATTAAAGCGATAATGACAATGAAAATAGCATTTTCCAGGTGTTCATATCGGAATAGAATTTTTGATAAACGATAGTACTCTTCTGGGATTTCCTCGCCCTGATGAGAAGCTAGTAAAGCCTTTACGGGTTTAGACCTAGGTGATAGCACAAGCGGTCCAATTGCCAATGCCGCTAAGAAAAGAATTAGACTTATTACATACCAGCCCATTCGAAATAAACTCAGATTCATAAAGCCCATGATTAATCCTGTTACGAGTAGCAGCGTACCGCCCACCATCACAAAGATATGCAGCTTATGCCTAACAGCATAGGAGTGCCTTAATTCTGTCATGGTCTTTCCCGACTTTACCACGGTTGTCAGGATAAATCCTGGCCCCATTCCTAGGATTGCTGAGAAAATATGTAAAACTACGATCATTTTATAAAAAGTAATCATTAATTTTTGAACCCCCATTCTCTAACACCACCATTTTAACATAATGGTGGTTGAAACTGTTTTAATGTACTTATTCTGTCATAAAACTTCCTTTTTTTAAGTGGTATACTATAGATGTACATTACCGAACAGGGGATTAAGAGATATGAATAAAATTGTAAAACTTCTCTATATTATTATCGGTTTTATTGCCCTCGGCTTAGGAGTTTTGGGTCTTATTTTGCCGGTGTTACCGACAACACCGTTATTACTATTAGCCTCCTACTGCTTCGTGAAAGGTTCAGAACGATTTGAACGCTGGTTTAAAGGAACAACTCTTTACAAACGTCATTTGGAGACTTTTGTAAAAGAGCGATCGATGACATTAAAACAAAAACTAACGATTTTGTTATTTGCTGATGCAATGATCGCCATTCCCTTTTTCATACTTGAAAGTATCATGGTCCGAGTTATGCTGGCAGGTGTTATTATTTATAAATATTATTACTTCATCTATAAAATAAAAACAGTACCTGCCGCAACTTCAAAAACATAATCAAAAACCTTGCCATTACTAAATGACAAGGTTTTTTTTGATTAAATTCTTTTATTTTTTTCTAAAAAATGAACACAGCAGTAAGATAACCAGCATTCCTAAACATACAAACATACTCGCTCGATTCTGTTCGCTAAAAGCAAATGCCAAACAGGTAATACTTAACGTTATGGCAGTAAATGAGGTAACATACGGAAATCCCCAAACTTTAAAACTCGGTAACCTTGTATATGTTTTGCGAAGCTTCAGTTGCGCTAAACAGATGCTAATCCACACCAATGATACCGTAAAACCAGGAATGGCCATTAAATATCCAAACACACGATCAGGTGAAAAGTACGCAACAAAAGTTCCGCCAATAAGGATAATACCACTCACGATTACACTGTATAATGGAACACCATTCTTAGAAACATATGAAAATAGTTTGGGGGCTTCCCCTTCTGCTGCTAAAGAATGCATCATACGTGTACACCCATAAATTCCAGAATTAGCCGCAGACAATACAGCCGTTATAAGGACAAAGTTCATGATATGAGCCGACCCATCAAAACCGACTGCAGATAAGACTTGCACAAACGGACTTGCTTGATTTCCGATTTCATTCCATGGAATTAATCCGCAAATGATAAGAATTGGGAGCGTATAGAAGATTACAATTCTCCAAATAACTCCTTTAATCACTTTAGGCAATACCTTTTCTGCATCCTTCGTTTCTGTTAAAGTCAATCCAATAAGTTCAGTACCGCCGTATGAAAAAATGACGATTAACAAGGCAGAGAATACCCCTGTCCAGCCCTGCGGGAAGAAACCCTCATGTTGTACATAATTTTGAAAATAGTCTGTTTGATTGCTCGGAATAATTCCAAATAATATACCGGCACCCAAAACAACAAATAAAACAATCATCGTAATTTTTATTCCGGCAAACCAAAACTCAAACTCACCGTACCGTTTTACATTCATAAAATTAATAGCCACAATGAAAATAGCACTAATAAAGCTTAAGGACCATAAAGACATTGTAGGAAACCAATATTGCAAAAAGCTTCCCGCAGCTATTACTTCAATCACACACACAACTAACCACATAAAACAGTATAGCCATCCGATTACAAAAGACACATTTGTTCCAAAAGCCTTATGAATAAACCCTTTCATATTCACCCCTGGGAAGGCGATGGCCATCTCGGCAATTGCACTCATCACAACAAGGAGTAATAAGCCTGCAAACAGATAAGAAAAAATAACAGCTGGCCCTGCAATCGAAACGGTTTCTGAAGTTCCTTTAAATATACCAGTACCGATTGCTCCTCCGAGTGCCATCAAACGGATATGCCGCGGCAGTAAACTTTTTTGTAATTCCATAATTGCACTTCCTACTTTTTCTGATAATAAAAAAGCCCCTACTGATTATATAGCAGGGACTAATAACATACGTTATATTATAGTAGTATAGTTAATATTCTGTCAATTAAATTCTGCCTACGTTCGTAAGTAAACAGATCTTATCTATTCTTGTTCATTCAAAAGATAGACGATACGCTTTTACAACAATACCGTCATCTGCAGGTTCAAAATCGTATTGTGGTAATCGTTCGAAACCAAAGCTCTCATATAATTTCATCGCTTTTTCCATAAATTCGCCTGTATGCAGCCCGATAGCTTGATGCTCTTTCTCTTTTGAGCGTTTAATACATTCTGAAATCAAAGCTGTTGCCACTCCCTTGCCGCGCGCTTCTGGAGAAACCGCGAGCATTCGTATTTCAGGATAGTCAACACTCTCTACATTCCCCTCATACGCATCTATTTTTGCTGGAAACAAAGCGACACTTCCTAAAATCACACCATCCTCTTCGGCTACGATCAATTCAACACCTGGCTGTGTGTCTGCCTTTGATGAGATTGCCTGCTTCAAAGCCTGCCAATGACCGTCAGGGATATTGGCTGCATGCTCCTGGTATGCGGCAACTCTCTGTTCTCGAATAAATGAAAGTTCACTTTCAATCGCTTTGCGTATAAACATTCCCTCTTCTCCCCCCTTACCGAATAAGAAACTTTTCTTCTATGTTACTAAGTTCTTGGCGATTATGCTCAGAAAGGAGTCCAGTGAGATCTGGTCCCTTTGGCAAAATGCTATTATGTCCTTTTTGATCATTACTAGCGATATGGTTTGATAGATGATAATGCCTTTTAATTGCATCAAAATCAGTGGTATCACCAAAACCAGGAGTTTGATACAAATCGCGTAAATAACCCCATAAATGAGGAAAATCAACGATTCGATTACGATTGGTCTTAAACGCTGAATAATACGCTGCATCAAAGCGAATTAATGTAGCATATAGTCGAACATCCGCGTCTGTAATATAATCCCCAAATAAAAAACGTTGGTTCGAAAGACGATCCTCTAAATCATCTAATCTTGCAAATAACCTATCATAAGCCTGTTCATAGGCTTCCTGTGATTGAGCAAAGCCACACTTATATACCCCATTGTTCACTTCATGGAAAATAACATCGTTTAAGGCATCAATCTCTTTACGTAAAGATTCTGGATATAAATCTGGAGCATTCTCCTTATGATAAGGTGCCCAAACCGTTTCTAGATAGTTTGTTAGTTTAAAATAATCATTGTTCGCAACTTTTTGTTCTTTAACATCGACAATAACCGGAACAGTTGGTCTCCCCGAATAATCAGGATCTGTTTTCTTATAAATTTGACTCATATAGCGAATTCCTAATACTGGGTCTACTCCTTCTTCATCTAAAGAAAATTCCCAGTCTACATGAGGAAGTTTGGGACGCATCGGACTAGCTGTCCCTAAACTGATTACTTCCTCTAAACCAAGAATACTTCTGACAATTACTGAACGATGTGCCCAGGGGCAGACGGCTGACCATAATAGCCGATATCGTCCAGCCTCAACTGGCAATTCACCCTTACCCCATCCAAACGGTGTATCAAATCTATTTTTTTGGCGGTTAAACGAGCCATCTGCTTTTATTTCGGCTGCAATACTTCCCTGTTTATTTTCTGCCACTTTTCACACCTCTTTATTAATTAGAGCTTATAAAAGTAATAACGAAATTCTTCATCTTGCTTAAAGCCTTGTTTCTCCCAAAACGTCCATGCTTTTTTATTGGTATGCTCAACCGAAAGTTCTATACCTTTTGATTTTGTTAATAAAGTAAATTCTTTGACTGTCGCAAATAGTTGTGTGCCAACCCCGCTGCCCCTAAACTCCTCTGTTATGAAAAAATCATTTAGTAGCCAAACACGTTGTAGGGTTAAGGAAGAAAATAGTGGATAGAGTTGTGCAAAGCCAATCACTTCATCTTGTTTCTGTGCGATAAAAATAACGGATTCCCTGTGTTCAAACTTTTCAAATAGAAAACGTTCCACCAATACCGGGTCCTTTTGCTGGTTAAAATACTCCCGATAAGAGTCAAAAATAGGTACGATATGAGGTAAATCTTGAATGGTTGCTTGTCTTATGGCAGGTTTGCTCATTTTAGATGCAGCACCCTATGTTCGTCATCCAAATAAACACCATTTAGTTTCATGGCTTTTTCCTCGAGCCCATAAACTTTAAAGCCTAGTTTAGTATAAAGCTTTTTCGCTGGTTCATTGCTTGCCACAACTGATAAATTAATTTTTTCAATTCCCTTTATCGATTTTGCTTTATTAATTGCTTCGGTGAGAAGTGCCTCCCCTACACCTAATCCTTGTTTCTTTGGTGTCACATACATCGCAAAAATGTTTGCTCTATGCTGGATCTTTTCTGCTTTTTCTTGGAGAAGGGTTACTACACCAATGAGGTCATCACCATCAAATGCCCCAAACGTATAATTTCCTTCTATTGTAAGATTGCTCACAACCTGCGCTACCGGATTTTCTCTTTTAATAGCGTCTTCATAACTGGTTAAAAATGCATCTGGGGCTAGCTTTAAGGCTTCTAATCTTAAATCCCAGTATTTTGGGGCATCTGAAGAGGTTAGTTGTCTAATTTCCATGGGGACATCTCCCTTTACTTCTAAATTTATACTTACCATTTTACCAAAATTCAAAAAAGATAGATAATCAAATAAGTGTCTTTCCCTAGGTGAGGTCATTCAATAAGATACCGTTCATGGTTACCACTTTCTTCTTTTTTATTGATTTTCGATCACCATAGAGCCTTCATAGTTACCACTTTCTTCTTTTTTTATCGGTTTTCGGTCACCATAGAGCCTTCATGGTTACCACTTTCTTCTTTTTTATTGGTTTTCGGTCACCATAGTCATCCTATATTAATGCTACATGGCTAAGACAGGGTAAAAAATAAAAGAGGCTTAATTAAGCCTCTTTACACCCACCAATTATTTTTCATTTCTACTCTGGTTGGATTTTTTGTGATTCCCTTCTGTAATGACACGGTCAATATCTAAATAGGGTTTTCCGCGTAATGCATCATTTGATATTATCGTTGCGTTTTGCTCATTATTATTCATTATGACTACCTCCCAGTTTAGATGGATTAATTTTCCGTCTAGGAGTAGTTTGTGCAATCTATTGACGTTATATTGAAAGATAGTAAAAGTAATTTTCTTCCTTCTTAAATCCTATTTTTTCATACAATCTCTGTGCATTCAGATTATCTTCCCCTGTTTCTAGCAATACCCCCTTTGCACCTGTTTCCTTGGCAAATTCAATCGCTGCATGAATTAATTTCTCCCCAAAACCGTTCTTGCGAGCAGATGCATTTACATATAAATCGTTAAGGATCCATGATTTTTTCATACTAACAGAAGAAAATGTCGGATATAGTTGAACAAAACCAACCGGATTACTCTCATCATAGGCAATAAAAATAACTGAATCCTCGTTTAATAATCTTTCTTTTAAAAAAGAGTTTGCTCCCTCAAGGTTTGATTCTTGCTCATAAAATACGCGGTAGGAATCAAATAGCTCTGTTAACGCATGTAGATCATTTATTGAAGCCTTTTGTACACTCATTCTTATTCCCCTTTACGATGAATAGTGAAGAATTAATTCGCTTAAAAGTTTATCTAAGGATGTAAACCTGTATCCCATTGATTGAACTAGACTCGTACTTACAGACCATGATCCTGGCAGATTATAGGGGGATGGACTACCGTTCTTGCTTAAAATTGCATGTGCACCGATATGCTCCTCAATTAACCCGAGTAATTCTCTCAGACTGACATCTCCTTCAGAGCCTGGGTTAATGCCACCATGATAATTAGATTTAGCAATCGTGTATAAAAACGAAGCTGCCTCCATTGAATCAATAAAGCTATAACGTAAGTCAGGATCTTCAATGAACAGTGGTTTTCCTTCCTTTACGTGCTCAACATGGAATTTAAACCGGTTTGTATAATCGTCTTCTCCTAGAATAATCGGGAACCTTACTGCCACCACTGGAATGTCAGCATTCTGAAATAGAATTGCCTCAGCCGCTCGCTTTGCTTCCTGATATCCGACATAGCCTATGTAGTCTCTCCTTGTTTTTAGGATGGGCTGGAACTCCATTGGATTAAAGCCTTCCTCTGAATGCTTGGTCCCAAAATCATAAACGGCCTGACTTGAAGTAAATATATATTTTTGAACCTTTCCATTTAAGGCGTTTAGCGTATCAAGGGCTTCTTGGGAAGAATAGCATGTTTGATCATATACAACATCCCAGCTCTTATCCTTAAAAGCTTGGTCCAATGATTCCGCATTTTCACGATTAATAATTAATCTTGAGACTTGCTTACCGAAGGGATCAGCAGTTAGTCCTCTTGTCGCAATGGTAACCTCGATTCCTTCGTCTACTAATAATTGCACCAACCTCTTACCAACAAATTGAGTTCCTCCAAGTATTAATGCAGATTTCAAGTACATCTCCCCTTTGCATCATCTAATTTCTAGAATACCTCAAATTACCAGTTTAGTGATACTAACAACCTACCAACTCAATTGAAAAATTTTTCAGAAAAAGTAATAGGGCCTTACCTACAATAAAATGTAAGTAAAGCCCTATCTGATTTACGTAATTTAATTAAGCACCTATCATAATTATCAGTTGGCGAAGTCCCTCAAGAGCAAAATTCCCAAGAAAGCTATAAGCTATAATCGCAACGATTGGTGAGAAATCAATCATCCCTAACGGCGGGATAAATTTCCTAAAGATAGATAAGTACGGGTTAACGAGTTTACCTACAATCGTTCCAACTTTTGATGTTTGAAATTGCGGAAACCAGGAACCAAAAATATTAATCAAGATTAACCAATAATAAATATCATAGATATAATTTCCAATTTCAAAAATAATTGATCCCAAATGTATTCTTCCTATCTATAAATATTTTTTTCATCTGCAACATTTACATATACGTATTATACTCAATAAGGTTTCAAATATATCTATATTTTTAACTAAATCTGTTTTTTTCATAAAAGTGCAAAAGTAGAAAGTGTTCAAAAAATAAATTTCATTTTGGGAATACTATAAAGGTTACAAGGATGCTGAAAAGGCATCCTTTTTATTTGGAGTTTTTTGAACGAAAAAGAATGTTTATGAACTTTTATGATTGATTTTTAATGTTTATGGTAGTAGAATAAAAATAGAATAAATGAAAGCGTTTTAGGAGGCGGTAATGATGTTAGAGCCAGAACGCCATCAAATCATATTGGAAGCATTAAAAGTAAAGAATTCTGTTAAACTTCAAGAACTTGTTGAATTAACGAATTCCTCTGAGTCAACGATTAGAAGAGATCTTATACAGTTAGAACAAGGGAAATTTCTCAAGCGCGTACACGGGGGTGCTGCCAGGCTCCAAGGAAAGTTGCAGGAACCAAGTATGACTGAGAAATCCTCCAAAAACCTTCAAGGAAAACGTCAAATCGCTCAATTTGCCGGAAGTTTAGTGGAAGATGGTGACTGTATTTATTTAGACGCAGGTTCTACCATGTTTGAAATGATTCCCTTTCTTCCAGAAAACATAGTCGTGGTAACAAACGGATTAACACATGTAAATGAACTTATTGAAAGAAACATAAAAACATTTTTAATAGGCGGCTACGCTAAGCCATCCACGAAAGCCTTAATTGGCCGCGGAGCATTAGATAGTCTAGAACATTACCGTTTTGATAAGTGCTTTATGGGAGTGAACGGAATTCATTCACAATTTGGCTATACAACTCCCGACCCTGAAGAGGCTATGGTTAAACAACTAGCGATTTCATTATCACGTGAAGCATTTGTGGTTTCGGATGAATCAAAATTCTCAGAAATTGCTTTTGCAAAAATCGCAGACCTCCATATGGCGACAATTATCACAAATGAATTAGACCCTGATACGAAGGATCAATATCATAGCAAGACAAACATAAAGGTGGTTACATCATGATTTATACAGTTACATTAAATCCCTCCCTTGATTACATTGTAGAAGTAGAGCAAGTAACGCTTGGTGAATTAAACCGAACAAAGAACGAAACCAAATTTCCAGGTGGAAAAGGAATCAATGTTTCTCAGGTTTTAAAAAGATTAGACGTTGATAGTCGTGCTCTTGGATTTTTGGGCGGTTTTACCGGAGATTATATTGAAAGTTTCTTAACATCACACGGTATTCACACCGACTTTGTGAGAGTCGATGAAGATACAAGAATAAATGTAAAACTCAAGTCTGACAAAGAAACAGAAATCAATGCTAAAGGACCAAACATTACCGAAGGAAACTTTGAATCCTTGAAGGCAAAAATTCGAGAACTTACTAGCAATGATATTCTTGTACTTGCCGGCAGCATTCCATCCACGATGCCAGAGAGCACGTATGAAGAACTTGTAAAACTATGTAATGAAAACGGCACAAAATTCGTTGTCGATGCAGAAGGTGAATTGCTTAAGAAGGTTCTTCCATTGGGACCCTTCCTAATAAAACCGAATCACCATGAACTGGGTGATTTATTTAATACCGTTATCAACTCTTGTGAAGAGGTCATTCCTTTTGGCAGAGAGCTTGTCAAACAAGGTGCACAAAATGTGATTGTATCTCTTGCCGATAAAGGGGCTGTTCTCATCAATAAGGATCTTGCCTTAATCGCCACTAGCCCACAAGGTAATGTAAAAAGCTCAGTTGGTGCAGGAGATTCCATGGTAGCAGGATTTATCGCAACCTATGAAAAAACAAAATCGATAGACGAAGCTTTTCGTTTTAGTGTGGCGGCTGGCAGTGCGACTGCCTTTTCAATCGGATTATGTACACGCGAAAAAATGGAAGGCTTGCTCCCTCAAGTAATAGTAGAAAAGTCAAACCTAAGAGGAGAATGATGATGAGGATTACTGAACTATTAACAAAAGAAACCATCAACCTTTCATTAACAAGTTCAACAAAGACCGGTGCAATTGAAGAATTAGTAAGTGTTTTAGATCAGGCAGGCAAATTAAACGATCGTTCAGAATATAAAAAGGCGATTATCAAAAGGGAAGAGCAAAGCACAACAGGGATTGGAGATGGAATTGCGATCCCCCATGCAAAAACAAATGCTGTTAAACATGCAGCAATTGCGTTCGGGAGATCCAAAGTTGGTGTAAACTATGAATCTCTTGATGGCCAGCCTTCTCACCTCTTCTTTATGATTGCGGCAACCGAAGGGGCAAACAATACACATTTAGAAGCACTTTCCCGACTTTCAACCATTCTATTAAAAGATGAAGTTCGCAAACAACTTTTAGAAGCTAAAAGTGCAGATGAGATTTTAACTATTATTGATTCTTATGACCAAGAAGAAAAAAACGAAGAACAATCTATGGCTGGTAAGAAACAATTTATTGTTGCCGTAACAGCTTGTCCTACGGGTATTGCTCACACGTATATGTCTGCTGATTCTCTAAAAGCAAAAGCAGCAGAAATGGGTGTTGATATCAAGGTTGAGACAAATGGCTCCGGTGGTGCTAAAAACGTACTAACAGCAGAAGAAATTGAAAATGCTGTTGCTGTTATCGTAGCGGCTGATACGAAAGTTGAAATGAACCGTTTTAATGGCAAACATGTCATTGAAACAGCTGTTGCTGATGGGATTCGCAAACCAAAGGAACTAATCGAAAGAGCATTAAAACAAGATGCTCCGATATACAGCGGCACTGGAAAATCGAGTCAGGAAAGTGAACAAACTGGAAGAGGAATTGGAGCGACGATTTATAAGCATTTGATGAACGGTGTATCAAATATGCTTCCATTCGTAGTCGGCGGCGGTATTTTAATTGCCATCAGCTTTATGTTCGGCATTAATGCAGCCAATCCTGATGATCCTACCTATCATCCAATTGCTGAAGCACTGATGACGATTGGCGGCGGAAATGCATTCGCCTTAATGGTTCCCATTTTAGCAGGATTTATTGCCATGAGCATTGCGGACCGTCCAGGATTTGCAGCAGGTATGGTCGGCGGAATGCTTGCTACTAGCGGCGGAGCAGGATTCTTAGGCGGACTTGTTGCTGGTTTCCTAGCTGGGTATTTAGTGGTCGGCTTGAAAAAACTTCTTTCTGGTATGCCATCTTCGCTCGAAGGAATTAAAACGATTCTGTTATATCCTTTATTAGGTATTGCGTTAACTGGATTCATTATGTTATTTGTTGTGAATAAGCCTGTGGGCGCATTAAATACAGCTATTTCAGAGTGGTTATCTGGTTTGGGTACAGGAAATGCAGTTTTACTTGGAATTATTTTAGGATTAATGATGTCATTTGATATGGGTGGCCCAGTTAACAAGGCAGCATATGTGTTTGGAACAGGGTTATTAGCAAATGGGGTATACGAACCAATGGCTGCTATTATGGCTGCTGGAATGGTTCCTCCATTAGCAATTGCAATTGCAACAACATTATTTAAGAAAAAATTCAGCCTTCAAGATCGAGAAGCAGGCAAGGTGAACTATATTATGGGATTATCCTTTATCACTGAAGGTGCCATTCCATTTGCAGCAGCTGATCCACTTCGTGTCATTCCTTCTGTTATGGCTGGTTCAGCCATTGCTGGTGCTTTATCAATGATGTTCAGTATCGGACTGCGTGCTCCGCATGGTGGAGTATTCGTAATTCCACTCGTTGACGGCAGTTGGTTGTTGTATTTACTAGCAGTTGTGATTGGATCAATTGTTTCTGCATTATTAATGGGATTCTTGAAAAAGCCTGTAACCAATTAAAAACGAAAAGCCCAATTTCCTTCATTAATAGGAAATTGGGCTTTATATTATTTTACTAGTGTTTCTGTATGAAGTTTAAGCAAATCACGAACTGCATAGGCAAATCCATCTTCATCATTTGATTTTGTAATGATGTCTGCTGCTTGCTGCACATGAAGCGGTGCATTAGCCATTGCAACAGAAGTAGTAGCTACCTCGAACATAGCAAGGTCATTACCGCCATCACCAAAAGCAATGATCTCTTCAAAGTCAAGATTCATCATGTTTTGGTAGCGTAATAATGCTTTTCCTTTATGCGCTTCATTTGAAGTAATTTCTACATTATTTGGGAATGAAGAAGCCATTGAAATAGCAAACTTACCTTCAAGCGCCTTTTTAACTTCTTCCACTTTTTCTAACTGGTCATGGTGTGTTAAAGCAATTAATTTATAGATTTTCAACTGGTCTTTTTCAAGAATTGCATCGTAATTGAATTCTTCAAAAAGAGTATTGAGTTCTTCTTTACTTTTTTTATGCAAAGGCGGTAATGTGGACGGGAATCCCCCATAATTGGTATAAACTAAGATACCCACACCTAGACCCTTTAATATCGGAAACAGTTCTTTATACGTTTCAATCGATACAGTCGCTTCATATAACAGCTCTCTTGATTCTGAGAATAAAACTGAACCGTTCACACAAAAAATAGGAATCTCTAAATTTTGTAACGCCTTTATTTTTATAACATCCGCATAAGCCCGGCCGGTGTTTAGAATAACCGCATGCCCTTGCTTCCGCAATTCGTTAATGGTTTGTAAGTTAACTTCAGATATAGCATGTTCAGAATTTAGTAACGTACCGTCTAAATCGATTGAGAAACATTTCATCGTGTAGTCTTCATTCCTCTCTCTTTATCTCAAAGACTACTATATCAGATATTGGATGAATTAAAAAAGTTTAATTTTGGAAGGTATACTAGATCAGGGACATTACTTTGTGGGATGCCCCTGATCAGCTTCATTCTTTCTTTCCTTTAATATATCTTGAATGATTTCCATATGAAAAGCTGCCCATGCCTTTTCTCGAAAATGGATCATCACACTTATACCTAACGTAAGCAGGTAGACGATACAAAAACCAGCCCAAAGCCAGGATCCATCTTTGAATAGGTAGGAAGCTAATTGTTTTGAAAACAGAAGTAACAACCAGGGAGCAGATGATACCAGGATTGGAATAATGCCTGACCCGTTATATTCTTTTATCATACGGTAATGGATTAATTGCAATGTACCGCTATCTAGAGATTGATAAAGAGTTTGAATCTTTTCTATTTCTTTAAATTCTTTTGTTTCCCTGATGATATCGCCATTATGGATTGTTTTTTTCAATCGCAGAAAAACTTTGTGGGCATCCCCTTTTAAAGAAAATATCACCTGCGCATCCCTCCCTATATTTAGGATTTCCTAGAGGACTATTCTTTTATTAAAAATTTTTTCATCAAGCGCTTGATTTGTTTTTCGGGCGGATTTTTCTAAAATTTACAATTCCTATACTGCTTGATATTATTAACCACGTTAGGAACAGTAATTATGAAAATACAAAATTGAGAAATTTATGTTTAGAAGGTGTTGTTTATGCCAGATTGGTCTTATCACCCACTCACAAGACTTTTGCTAGATAAAATAAGGCCGAAAACAAGCCGAGAGATTATTCATAAATCCATGAGCACCATTGCGTCCATTCCGGGCGGTCGGCAACTTATTGGTTTTTTAGGACATATGAAACCTCCGCAGGAATTTCAAAAAAATTTAAACGATATTGCATTTCCGTCTCCCATTGGATTAAGCGGCAATATAGATCCTAATTTGTCAGGTCTTAAAGCTTTTCAAGAGTTAGGCTTTGGATTTATAGAAATTGGACCGATCGTGCTGAAGGAACCTAATGGACAAAAAGAGCCTATAAGGAAAAACCGTCATATTCTGTTTTCTGACCACCAAGAGAAGGTCCCTCTCAAACTAGTAATAAAAAGGTTAACAAGCTTAAACATTCAAATTCCTATTTTCGCTAAGATAGATGCACAAGTAAACAGAAACGAATGGGATATCATTGTCCAGCATCTAACACCTTTTGTGGACGCATTTATCGGAACAACTGAACAATTTAACACATTCATTGATAAAAACGCAGCGACCTTGGAGCGTCCTTTTTATGTATCATTTTCAGCTGAAGAAATGAACAAAAAAGAAGTTAAAATGGAAGAATTAATACCGAGGCATACATGTATTGGCGGTATAGTCGTAAATGCACCTCGTCAAACTATGGACAGCTATTGGCATGATGCTTCCAATGCTAATGAATGCCTAACTAAAATGGTTAAACAGGTTAAAAATCTACACCCTGAGCTAATCGTCATAACCTCTGGCGGGGTAGAGACTCCCGGGGAAGCTTGTGCTTTGGTTCGTGCTGGTGCAGATTTATTGTTGCTAGCAGAAGGATATGTTAAATCCGGTCCAGGATTACCAAAGCGGATCCATGAACGATTATTATATGAAGAAGTCCGACAAATTAAAAAGCAAAACTGGATCTGGTCATTTCTGTTTGGTCTATCGATCCTAATCGGAGGAATACTTGCCTTATATTTTGCATTGACGAGTATTATCCTCCCGTACGATGAATCGTTTATCGGATTAACAAGGGCTGATATTTTACAAGTAAATCCGCTCATCCTAGCTTTTATGTCCCATGATAGAATGGCTTTAACTGGAACCATGATATCTGGAGGAATAATGTATATCCAGCTTGCTCGTCATGGAATTAAAAATGACATGCATTGGGCAAGGATTGCTTTTCATAGTGCAGCAATCACAGGATTTATTGGAATTTTTCTTTCTATCGGTTACGGTTACTTTGATTGGCTGCACGGTTTATTTTGGCTTATCTTATTGCCTATATACTATTTTAGCTTTAAAGAAGGAAAGAGCATCCTAGGTGCCCCCTTTTCCAATGATGGTAGTAATGATCGATCGTGGCAATTTGGGCTATATGGACAGCTCATGTTTATTATACTAGGATCTCTGATTGTAGCAGGCGGTATTGTTATTTCCACCATAGGTATATCCAAAGTTTTTGTTTCAACTGACATAAGCTTCTTGTGTATGTCGCCTCAAATGCTGGATACCATTAGTGATAATTTGATTCCTGTTATCGCACATGACCGAGCAGGCTTTGGCAGTGCCCTTGTAAGTGTTGGTTTGCTTGTTCTAATGCTATCACTTTGGGGTTTTAGAAAAGGGGAAAGCTGGATTTGGAATACCCTTGCTATAGGAGCTTTACCTGCGTTTTTAGCGGGAATTGGGACGCATTTTCATATTGGTTATACAACCTTTATTCATTTGCTACCCGTTTACTTTTTAATCATTTTATATTTGTTAGGATTAGTATTGTCTTATCCTTTTTTAAAAAAGAAATAAAGAAGCCGTATCGACATGATACGGCTTTATTTAGGTGATACGTCAGGAGGGGAATTATTCTCCTTCATTCACAATAATTTTATATCCCTCTTGCTGTGGCCCATCTTCATAAACTTCTCTTGATACGATGTAATAGGTTTCTTCTTTCTCATCAGTGATTACCATTTCACTTGGACTCTTATCTACAGCTGCTGCATCCAGGCTAAAATAACCCATTCCTAGCATTGAAATATCAAATGGCACTTTCATCCCTCTTTTCTAGTTTTATTGAATTTTACCTTTTTTCATGTGAGGGTACAAGCTATAATGTTTGATAATTATGAAACCTTTTGATTTCTCTGCACGTAAATAAATGGAAAGGGTTATAACAGGAGGGATTGCAATGAGCGAAAAAGGGTGTTTGAAATGTGGTTCTAGAGATACGGGGCAAAAAGAAGTTGCTATGACTGGAACAGGCTTATCGAAATTATTCGATGTTCAACACAACACATTTATCGTTATCTTCTGTAAAAACTGCGGTTATTCCGAATTTTATAATAAGAAATCATCCAAGGCTTCTAATATTCTTGATTTATTTTTCGGTGGGTAAACAACAAATTAAAAAGGAGAAATTCGAGATGAGTGAAGTATTAATGATATTTGTAGTTGGATACATTCTTTTATCTTTGATTTTAATACCTTTTCAATATCGATATGTTGAGCAAATGGAAAAGATGCGGAAAGCGAATGAAATGAAGGGTATAAGTCAAGGTGAAATGATGGAAAATATGAAATTTGAAGAGCAAGTATTACATGCAAATGTGCAGGGGAGTATGCTTTTCATCCTCCCCAATATTTTAGCAACCATTATCTATAAAGTGAAACATCGAGATAGAACTGCGAAATAGCGCCACATAGAACAATGAAGAGGCACCGACAACGGGAGCCTCTTTTTTATATGTACTTTTTAAAAACCAATATAAAAAGGATGAAGTTTCTCATCTAAGCAAAATTCAATTCTTTGTCTAAAGTTTTTCCATGTAACCATTTCTAATGCTTTTTCTAATGGGAAGAAACCTACTTCAAGACTCTCTGGACTGGTGGTTAATTCACCACCGGTCGGTGTTCCTAAAAACAACGTGTTACAAATAGAACTTTCAACATTTTGAAAAATTCCACAAAACTTTATAACTTCAATGTCAATCCCGGACTCCTCCTTCGTTTCACGGATAACCGCATCCTTTAAGGATTCTCCTTCTTCCACTTGGCCGCCAGGCATTTCCCATCCTCTTCGAGGCCCTTTAATCAGTAATAACTCATTCTTCTCATTTAAAACAATTGCAGCAGCTGAAACGATATGCTTAGGTACAGGCATTTTTTCTCCTCTCTTGCGTCTTCATAGAAACAATCTAATCCAATTTATTGAATTTGTCATTTACTTTTCAACCATACTATTACAGGAGGTGTACAAAATGCCAAAAAATAATCCAATTGAATACACTGGAAAGGTTCTTAATCAACGGAATCAACTAACTGGTCCCGATGATTCAGGTAAGGCAACCTATCCAGAACGACCGAAGAATGTTTCAATTCAGGATCCAGACAGTACAAAAAAACAATAATATTGATGAAAAGCTGCCGCCATGGCAGCTTTTACTTTTTTCCCTTGCCTTTATTTATTTTTAATTAATCCTCCTCCATTTACTTACTTTAATTACAAAACGATTTTTAAAGTATTATAAACTATTTTAGTTGTTCACAAAATTGTAATATATTGATAATTCAATAAAATGTTATCGTTTTCAAAAAAAGTTCGAATGGGAGGCATGATCATGAAAATTAATTTTAAGAGTCTCACAACCCAGGTAATCTTGGGAATTTTTCTTGGTATTTTGGTCGGTTTTGTTTTTCCTGAGATAGGCTCACAACTAAAGGTGATAGCAGATATTTTTATAAAACTAGTTAAAATGGTGATTGCTCCAATTATTTTCCTCACCATTGTTATTGGAATTGCGGGCATGGGAGATTTAAAGAAAGTTGGAAAAATCGGCGGGAAGGCTTTACTCTATTTTGAAATCGTCTCCACTCTCGCTTTAGCTATCGGTATTATCGTAGCCAATGTGATTAAAGCCGGTAAAGGGATTGATGCTGAGGCTGGAAAAGGAGACATCTCACAATACACTGAAAAAGCTGCTGAGACCAGCCATGGTTTTATGGATTTTGTCTTATCAATCATTCCTGATAGCTTTATTGGTGCGTTTGCGAATGGTGAATTATTACCTGTACTTCTATTAGCTATATTATTCGGAGCATCTTTGGCTCACCTAGGTAAAAAGGGAAAACCCGTTATTGAGTTTTTTGAAAAATGTGCGGAAGTATTCTTCGGAATCGTTAATATAATTATGAAAGTATCTCCATTTGCGGCATTTGGCGCCATGGCATATACCATTGGGGAATTTGGAGTTGAATCATTAGTCTATCTTGGAAAACTAATGGGCTCCGTTTATATTACAATGGCTTTATTCATCGTCTTAGTCCTTGGCGGAATTGCCAAAATGTACGGTTTCAGTATCTTCAAATTCATTGCGTATATAAAAGAAGAAATCCTCCTGGTGGTAGGAACCTCCTCCTCTGAAGCAGCCCTGCCAAAGATGATGGAAAAGCTCGAGAAGTACGGCTGTTCCAAGCCAGTGGTCGGATTGGTTCTTCCAACTGGATATTCCTTTAACCTTGATGGAACTTCGATTTATCTATCGATGGCAGCATTGTTCATCGCTCAAGCCTACGGTGTGGATCTAAGTATTTGGCAGCAAATTACATTGCTTGCGGTGTTGATGTTGACGTCAAAAGGTGCCGCTGGCGTCACAGGCTCTGGATTCGTTACCTTAGCTGCAACGTTAGCCGTATTCCCATCCATCCCAGTCGAAGGAATGGCACTGATTCTAGGTGTTGACCGCTTCATGTCAGAAGCACGTGCCATCACCAACCTCATTGGAAACGGAGTAGCAACCGTCGTCATCTCCAAAACAGAAGGCGAATTCAAACCAGTCCACGAAGTCTCTGACAAAAAACAAATCACAGCGTAGCACCAAAAATGTGAGCCCCTCCGGCTCACATTTTTTTAATTCCAGCCCCACTTTACTTCACTGTCCGCCTGAGGTGGACAGTGTCCACGGGCGGTGCCTGTCACCATTAATTTCATTATTAATTTCACCATTAATTGTCTAATTGTCACCATAATTTACAATTGTTGCCATTTACCCATTCTCTGTCTTTTGGTACCTTTATATAGGGTATTAGATTCATAGGTTGATGGGAAATTTGTTCTCTTTCAATCTTGTGGAAAGAAGGATTTTTATGGATGTGAAGTCACGAAGGAAGTTGCTGTTTCTAATTTTTTGGACGTTTTTTAAGATTAGTCCTGTTACGTTTGGCGGGGGTTTTGCTATGATCCCTTTATTCATAAAAGAAATAGTTGAAAAGCGAAAATGGTTAACCAACGAAGACATTACCGATGTGATTGCGTTATCTCAAACGGTACCAGGAGCGGTTGCCATAAATTCAGCTACCTTCATTGGCCATAGAATTGGCGGGATCGGTGGAGCAATAGCTGCTATGATTGGTGTTTCACTGCCTACTTTTATCATCGTTCTTATTTTAGGAATCTCCTACTTTTACGTTCATGACAATCCAAAATTAGAAGCGGCATTTGTATCAATACGAGTTACAATTGTGGCGATTATTGTGTATGCAGCGATTAAGATAGCAAAAACAGCGATTATCGACAAGACAACCTTCTTCATCATGGTTGCCGGAGTGCCTGTACTCTTTTTTATTCATCCGGTTGTTGCAATTTTTCTTGGAGCGATAACTGGAATCGTTGCCACTCTTATTAAAAAGAAATTAGGCTACAACATTGAGTTGGAAAAAAATAAAGAAGATGATCCAACAAATAATCCTGATTATTACATGGGTGCTGGTATTTAAAAACAAAGAGGTGTAACAGAATGGTATTATGGGAGCTTTTTCACACATTTTTCCTCATGGGCTTTGTCTCCTTTGGCGGGGGCTATGCCATGATACCCATTATGGAAAATGCAGTAACGGAATACGGATGGATGTCTGCAGAAAAATTAACGAATATCATCGCCATTGCAGGAATGTCTCCAGGACCTGTCGCAGCAAATAGTGCCATTTTAATTGGATATTCAGCTGCAGGCATTAAAGGAGCGATTGTATCTGCAATTGCTATTTTGCTTCCCTCCCTAATCTTAGTCATCGCGGTAGCAGCCTTTTATGTTAAACTGCACCATAATCCAGTCGTGGATAGGATGTTTTATGGATTAAAACCTATCGTTACCAGTTTAATTATTTTCGCAGCCATTAAATTTGCTCTAGCGAATAACATGATTACACTAGATTTATCATTCCACTCAATAAGCTTAGCCATTATCTTCGGTCTATCCTTATTTGCTTTATTCAAACTCCGCTGGAATCCAGTCTATGTGATTGTTCTGTCTGGTTTAGTGGGTATAGCCCTCTATTCTTGATAAATCTTAATAAAAAAAGTGGCCGCAGCCACTTTTTCACAGATAAATAGATACCTTAGTTAGATTGTCCTTTTTCAATATGTAATAGTAAACGGGTCTGCCAATCCCGTATGTCAAAGACTCTTCAAGTACACCGAGCTGGGTTAGATATTTCAAGTATTTTCGGACCGATACTCTTGATATATAAGTACTCTCTGCAATATCATCGGTTGAAAAGAGGCTGCCTTCTTTTGATTTAATAACATTCAAAATAATTTGTAACGTACTGCTCGTTAAACCTTTAGGCAAAGCCTCGATTAATCCCCCAGATTGTCTCTGTTCCGATGGAAGAATCCTACTATCTAAATCTTCCTGATTAAGCACTTGTTTTTTTTCAAACATGACATATTTATCTTTATACTGGTTTAATGCCTGGTTAAACCTTTCAAACTCAAATGGTTTAACTAAATAATCGACGGCTCCAAGCCGTAAGGCGGTCTGAACTTTTTCTGTATCTGCTGCTGCAGTGATCAGAATAACATCAACGGCAATCTTCTGTTCTCTAATAAAATGGAGCAACTCAAGACCATTAGCCCCTGGCATATACACATCAAGCAAAATAAGATTAACCTGTTCCCTTGCAAGGAAATCCTTAGCATCTCTTACGTTATGGACAATGCCAGCAAAACTAAAACCTTTCATTTCTCTAAGATACCGCTTATTAAATTCCGCTACCATCGGGTCATCTTCAACGATCAGAACCTTTATCATGATTACACTCCCTTACCTCGTATGGAATTCGTATATGAATCTCTGTTCCTAGCAGTAATTTAGAATCAATAATCATTTCCCCACATAAGTTCTCAATGCATTTTGAAACCAGATAAAGTCCATAGCCTCGATTTTCCCCTTTTGTGGAATAACCTTTTACAAGTATTCTATTTTGAATCTCTTCGGGAATCCCAGGTCCTGAATCTAAAACTTCCAGGGTTAAAAATTGATCGTGATAATGGAGATTCACTTCTAGTGTTTTTTCACTCGACTCCCCCATTGCTTCAATCGCATTATCGATTAAATTCCCAAGAATCGTGATTAACTCATGGGTAATCTGTGGTTTTTTCGGCTCAGGAATCAGGGTATTCATCTCAATCAATAACTCCACATTTTCTTCCCTGGCATAACTGAGTTTCCCCATAAGAAACCCAGCCAATGCAGGCTCTTTAATATGCCGAGTAATGTTTCCAATCTCTTTGTTTTGATGTCCGACTATTGTTCGAATATACTCTGATAGTTCATCATAATACTTCATTTGGACCATTCCAAGAATCACGTGGAGACGATTCATAAACTCATGCGATTGCGCACGGAGTGCTTCCGCATAAGTTTTGACTCCTGTTAATTGCTCTGCCAATTGCTTGACATCGGTTTTGTCCCTAAAGGTTGAAATCGCACCAACGACCTCGCCATTTACAATAAGAGGAACTCGATTAACAAGTATGGAAATACCGTTAATCGTTTGTTCCTCATCCAGTTTAGGATTTCCTGTCTCCAAAACTTGCTCTAGACCTGTTGAGGGTAAATACTCATGAATTTTCAGTCCAACAGGATCCTGGGATAGACCCGCTTTTTTAAAAATTTGCCGGGCTGATCGGTTGACCAAAGTTATGGTTTGTTCATTATCCACGGCAATGATCCCCTCGTGCACTGACTGCAGCATTGTACTCCGTTCCACAAAAATCTTGGCAATCGCAAATGGTTCAAGCCCAAATAGGATTCTCTTAATGTACCTTGCTAGCAATATCGCACCAATGATTCCAACGAGTAAACCTAATACTGTAACCGTCAGAATACTTCGATGGCTTTTGCCGAGAGCTGCTTCAACACGTTCTAGCGAAATCCCTACTGCAGTGACACCAATCTGTTCACCACTTTTATTATAAATGGGGGTAAAGGCACGCAAGGATTCGCCTAATGTCCCTTGAGAACTGGATACGTACTCTTTCCCCTTAAGTGCTTCCTCTTCATCACCGCCCATAAAGTGCTTACCAATTTGTTCTCGATTCGGGTGCGATTTCCGAATACCATTCATATCCATGACAACAATAAACATCATGTCGGTGGCAGCTTGAATATCCTTCGTATACTCTTGTATCTCGTTTGATCTTGTGTCGTCTTCTAAGGATTCTATAATAATATGAGATGTTGCAATTGACCTCGAAACAATCCTCGCTTTTTCCTCTTGATGTTTTCGAATATTTTCACTCACCGTACTGCTAATCAATAAGTCTGTAATCATTAAAGATACCAATACCACTAAGCAAACGAAGAAAATGATAATCGTGCTTAATTTAAACTTAAAACGTTGAGTTTGCACCGAAATACCTCCGAACACAGAAACCTTCTATATCTACTATTGTAGCAATATTTATCGTAGGAGATTATTTATATTTGCAAGAAACTATAAATTGGAAGGAGAATTTGAAATATTTCTTCACTCTAGCACCCCTGCATTGACCGAGTACCTTCTTCTTTTATACTTTCAGTCACTCCAGCACCTCTGCATTGACCGTGCACCTTCTTCATTTTTACTTTCAGTCACTCTAGCACCTCTGCATTGACCGAGTACCCTCTTCTTTTTTACTTTCGGTCACTCCAGCACCTCTGCAGTAACTGTAAGTTCTCTTTTACACTTTAATAGCAGCCTACAGGTGACAATTACTGTTCCAAACCAGATTAGAAGGAATAAGCATGCAAGAATGGGAAATGTCGTTAGCTGAAAGACAGTTTTCCCCAATGCCGTTTGGATGCTTATCATAACGATCATAAGCATCCAAGCAATACCGCCAGCATGAATGAGTCCTTTTTTGAAACTTTCACTTATCTGTGCCTTTTCCAAAAGCCAAGCGGGCAAAATCAATGTTTGCAGTGCATGAAAACCAATTCCATGCAGAACAATTACATTCCCACCCCCTCCTATCAGACGGTCCTGAAGAAGGATCATCCATAATCCAGCGATATTGGCTGCTAGAACTGAGATAAATGCATAACGAACCCCCATTATTAACAAAGGTCGTCGAAAGGGCTTTTTCATTCGGAAGAAATGGACTGAAAGGTAAACTGCCAATATTACTAGTACTAGCGAAACAACACCAAATAGGATTCCAGCTGCCATATCAACTACTGTTCCCTGACGAGAAAACCTCGGAATAATTCCTCTAAAGTTTTGCATAGTTTCAATGGTATAACAATAAAAGCTTGTAATTATAAATACCCAACGAACTATTTTCCTTTTCTTAGTATTAAGACTAGTTAAAGGCAAAATAGCTGCAATTGATAGTATATAGATTCCGATAGCAGCGTTAAAAGAAAAAGCATCCTTCAAGTTTCCTTCGGGTAAAATAATGGCTCCTTGAAAAAACATATATACAGCAATTCCTGCTGATAGAATAAATCCGAATATACCTGTAAAAACAAGAGCTCGTTCTCCTTCAAAAAGCTTAACAGAACGACTATTTTCAACTCGACTCGCTTTCATCAACTTCAACATAAACGATCCCTACTTTCATTTTATTTATTTATCAATCAATAAATAATTATCCAAAAAAATTTTATTTATTTATTTATCAATCAATAAATATTGATGCGAAAAAAGAAGAGCAGTAATGCTCCTTTTTAACAGTTATCTTTTCCAGGCGTTAATTGCGGCAAATTCAAAACTTCTGCAAGTGTAATAAGTAAACCTGTGCCAATAAAATGCGCTGCTGCCTCTTTTGCATTCGGAATACCTACTTTTTCAAATTTCTTGGTTAAGGATTCAAACATGGTCAGGAATAACTTACTAACATGTTCACGAATACCTAAATCAGAAATAGCGTGTGCCTGCATCACCATTAATACTTCATCACGTTGTGTTTGGATGATTTGTTCAAAAGCATGCCCCATCGTTTCGATTAATTGATCGGCAGGTGCATGAACTTCAGCAAAAGTATCGTAAATTCGGCCGAATGCACGATCAATAACTGCCTTGAATAATTCTTCCTTGTTTTCAAAGAAATGAAACACATAAGGCTGTGTCACGCCGGCTGCCTTTGCAACCATTGCAGTGGTCGCTTTGTAATACCCCCTTTCAGCAAAGACTCCTACAGCATTTTCTATTATGATTTCTTTTTTATCTTCTCGGACTGCCACGTTTGCTACCATCCCTATTTTTATTTATTGATTAATAAATAAATAATATTTTAATCCTCCAGTTTTGTCAATAGGCTTTGAGTTACATGCTAAAAAGCCACAGATATTATGATCTGTAGCTTTTATTTCGTTATTAAAAAACCTATGCCTTGTAATAAGGAGGAATTCGCAGCCACTTGTGGCGATCTAAATACTGTTTTACAGTTAAGCCAGCAGTTGTTTTCTTCAAGATTATTTTTGAAAAAATCAACCCTACATCCGCTCGAATCGATTCAGTAAGCCCTTTGGCAGCATAATTAACACCCATAGCAAGATTATAAGACATTAAATTAGCCAGTTCTTCATCATTTAATTTAGCACCCTCGGGAATATCTTTAAAATCACCAGCAGGTTTTTCCGGTGTCGTTTGCGGAAAAGGGATCCCTTCCTTCATGAGAAATTCTTTAAGTTCGTCTCTAATCGGGATATGAACAGTTTCCCTTATATCTTTTAAAATTTGTTTTAATTCAGGATCTTGGGCAAGATTATAACCAATTTCCTCATTTCGCATTGTTGTTTCAGTACCTAAAAGAAAAAACCATAAGTTAGAAACTTCCATTACATTTAAAGGTCTTTTCTCACCGTCCATAAATGGTTGAAATATATCTTGAATTAGTTCGAATACTTTCATGTTAAAAGATCCCACCAGACATAGAATTGTTATGATGGTAGCTTTTCCATTAAGGTAATAAAGCATGCTAATTAAAATACTTTTCATATAGTTTTTCCGCTGTACGGGTAGCTAATGCCTGAGTGGTAAGGGTAGGATTGACTCCGCCCAAACTATTGTAATGGACGCTATTGTCAGCAATATATAACTTTTTTACTTGAAATGATTCGCAATCGTGATCAACGACAAAGCCCATTCGCATCGTACTTTCGATATGAATCATCATTCCAGCCGGCCAATTTGTCCAAATTACTTTCTTTGCCCCAGCTTTTCTTAATAGGTCAGCTGCCATTTTAACCAATTCACTTCGTTTCCTGATCGATGGTTTGGTTGGCTGATAATTCACAACAGGGACAAATCCATTTTCATCACGAGTTAACGGATCGAGAGTTACCCCATTTCGCTGATCCACTTCGTCGTCTGTACTGACTAAAACATTTAACGTTCTTCGATAGGAGTCCATTGAATCTTTTAATTCATAGCCGTAAAGTCGCCCCTTTATATCCCATGGATCATTTATACTCGGTGTGTGTAAGAAAGAGTATCCAGACTCACTCACCGCATAAAAAGAAGCGGTTAATCCCGGACTCATCCCTACAGACTGCAGCGTTCCAAGACCGGGATAATCCAATCTTGCACCGCATGTATTCCCCACAAAGGGATTAATATCTGGTGTCCCCAATATTGATATCAAATCCTTTTCATCAAATATCCCGGAAACCCAGTCCATATAATGATTAACCAAACCTCTCCCAACCCATGGATTCTCAGGAAGCCCTGAATTTAACCATAATCGTGGACTCTCAATGCTTCCGGAGGCCATAACGACGATTCCAGCCCTAATTTCTTCCTGCTCCCCCGTCCAAGTGTCCCTTATTATTACTCCAACTGCATGCAGGCCTTTGGAAACAGTATTTTCTGTTATTATTTTTATAACAAAAGCATTTGGTCTCATACAAACGTTGCCGGTCTTTAAAGCAAGCGGTACATAGCTGACATTTGTGGACCTTTTTGCAATCTTATCTACTGATGGGCCATGCGGACATCCGTTGATACAATGTCCGGAAAGCGTACAGCCTTCCATCCAGGATAATTGCTCTTCTGTGAGGTTTAAATTTGTGATGTTTTCGTTGGGAGGCAAAATAGCATTCGGCTGCGGTCTATATCCTGGACTAATTACATCCAGTGTAGGAATCAAGTGCCATCCTGCTTTCTTGGCACCATAATAAAATAAATCTTCCTTTGCGGTCGTGGCTGCAAAGTTTACGGGTAATGTGGCTTCCACCTTTTCATAATAGGGTATAAGTTCTTGGTATGATAGCGGCCAGACATTATCAACTGCTGCTGGGTATGCGCGAGGGCAATTTGCCGTATAGGTTTGAGTTGTTCCGCCAACACCTGAGCATTGCCAAATTACGCCCTTCTGATTAGCATTCCGAAACCATTGAGGACGACTGCGGTCTGCAGGACCCCATCGAAACCTTCCTGAAACTAAATCATTCATGTTCATTTCAAACTTGTTCAGCAATTGTTTATAGAGGATCACATCCAAATCATCTATTGTTGAGCTAGATTTCCCTCCTGCCTGTGAATTTGGATTTGGCCACTTTTTATTTCCGTACCAGGGGCCGGCTTCTAAAATCAAAACCTTTAAACCTTTTTCTCCCAGTTCTTTAGCAATAACGGCTCCACCGCCGCCTGCACCAATTACAATCACGTCAAGATCAGCCATTAGTCATTCACCTTCTTGTGCTGAATAATTGCTAAGTATCCGCGAAAATCCCGATATCCAAAAGATGGTCCTGGATAGTCGGTCTGAAACCATCCTGAGGGAAAGTATTCCACTCTTCTAAATTCAGGAGAAAATAGTCGTGTGGTTCCATACGCTGTCCATTCCGAATAGTGTCCAAACATGGAGAGTTCATTTAGTACATCCATCATATTTCGAACGAGTCCCGGATTATTTTTGTAAGGAGTGTTCAACTTTTCAAGATCAATATCCAGTCGCTCTATCAGGGTTATGGCCCTTAACCTATCTATCGGTGAAAGTGCAGAGAAGGGTCCTCCACAAGGAAATATAGTCACATTTAGAGGATATAGATTCTGACTAGTCTTGATTAATTGAGCAGCGCCCACGTCCAATAGTTCAGCAGTCGATCTAGACATGAAACCATTTACTAAATTAAGCTGCTCTTTTACCGGGAGCGCAATCGAATGATCTAAAATCCAAATAACATATTCATAAACATCTAATTCCTGAGCTCCGGCCACTTGAACAGAATATCTAAAATGGGGAGGAATGATTGCATGAACTAATGCCTGAAAAGTGGATGTGATATAACGATTTACGATTATTTTCCATACCCCCTGACATTTAAGAATGATTTCTTACCCATCCTATTAATATTTATGTTTTCATTCTTCTATGTATGGAAGTTTTAACTGTAATAAAAATCAGCCTATCACGTCTCTTAATAAAAGGGCAATCAGTTACTGCCACTGATTGCCCTTAATCTTACTCATAAAATTTTCAACGCTTCCTGTTCAACCTTTTCCAGGAACTCCTGTACCACCTTATTGTTGCTTTTCTCGCTGCCGAGTTTCAGCATTGCTCTTCCTACAAAATTAACTCCTTCGTTTTGCCCCTCGTAGATAAATTTCGTATGAACTTCATCGATTTTATGCAGAGTAAAACCCAGAGAAATCTTAAACGCCTTCCCTAAAACAAAGCTTATTTGCTTATGCTTTTTATCCGAAGAATCTTCAAAGGCCAATGTTTCAACAATATAGGTTTCCACACGTTTTCCTTCGCGATATGTTTGCTGATGCTTTGCCCCCACTTCCACTTCTGTTTTTTCAATAATTGTGTGCTCCTCTACCTTAGGCATTATTTTCTTAATATTTTCATCGAAAAATAAACTCCACACTTTTTCAATATTAGTCTCTATTGTTATTTCTTCTTTCCACTTCATTACTCTTTTTCCTCCCTCCCTGATGCAATAAATTCATCAATTTCTTCTATCTGAAGACGAAGGTCTTCAATTTGCACCTCGATATTATTTCTTTTTTGCAACAATAAATCTTCTAAATGAGCAAAGGACTCATCCTCCATCACGGAAATCATCTCCTGTATCGTAAAGCCAAATCTCCTTAATTTCACTAAGAGAACCGCCAAAAAGTAGCTTCCATCATCATAATAACGGTAATTGTTTACTGGATGAATGTAAGCCGGTTCTAGTAACTTTACTTCGGCATAATATCGTAGTGTTTCTTTGCTAAGTCCCGTCATCTTCGAAAAATCACTAATCTTTTACAGATTCTCTCCCCCTCCTACCTAAATAATAAACTGTGGGGTACACCACAGAGTCAAACATTAATTTTTCAATTGTGCCTTCATCAGTTGTGCTATATGTATATTATTTTGATCTTTACTATTTTCTAACTGCTTAATAATTAACTCTTGTCTTTCTGTCGGATGATTCTGACTTAGCTTGGCTTTACCCTCTATCTTATTAAATTGAATTTTGAACCCTACAATGCCTTTACTCATGCCCTTAATAAAACTTTCATCAACATTCTCTAAATGATAGGAACTATCTGGTTTTTCATATTTATTTACCATATCTACCAATGAGTCAAATACATCCTTCTCTTCTTCTACAATCTCCAACTTCCCATAAACGTGTATAGCAACATAATTCCAAGTTGGCACTGCTTGATTGGTTTCGTACCATGATGGTGAAATATAACAATGAGGACCTTGAAAAATCACAAGAACATTCTGACCAACAATATCCTTCCACTGCGGGTTCTGACGTGCGAAATGTCCATACAAGAAACCTTCTTCCCTATTTAAAAGCAAGGGCAAATGCGTTGCATAAGGTTCTCCATTATGCTGTGAAAACAATGTCGCAAAGCTATGTTTTTCAATAAATTCATAGATAACTTCTTCATTATCGATATTAAAATGTTTTGGTATATACATATCTATCATCTCCACTCAAAAGGTATCTAGATTATTTCTCTATCCGCTACTAAAAACCTTCTTTACAACAATTCCACTAGAAAAGGACCGGGGATGATAATCGCCAGTCCTTTAATCGCTTTGCTAATAAAATCAGCTATCACTATTTATTTCTAATTGTGCTTTCAATTCATCCTGAATGCGTTGTTGTTCTGCCATTGTCACAATTCCATAATAGATATTATCAATCATTTTTCCTTCCGACTGAATGGTAAGCTGTTCGATATTTTTTCCAGCCTCCTTATAATTCTTTTGGATGTTAATCATTTCTTCGAAGGTAAGATTCGTTTTGACATTACTGCCAATCGCTTTGAAGATATCTGGGGCTTTCGATAAGCTTGAGATGCTTGCCCCCTTTTTGATTACTGCTTGAATTACTTGGCGTTGACGTTCTTGACGGCCAAAGTCTCCATTTGGATCATCGTATCTCATTCTTATGTAAATTAATGCTTCCTCGCCATTCAGGTGAATATCACCAGTCGGAAAATTACTTTCTTCCACTTTAAAACCAAAATCATTCTCGACATTAATCCCGCCAACGGTATCAACAATATCTTTAAAGCCCTCCATATTGATTTTCACATAATAATCAATCGGAATATCAAGGAAGTTTTCCACAGTATCTACCGCCATTGGAACACCGCCAAAGGCGTAAGCATGGTTGATCTTATCTTCTTTTCCCTTACCGACAATCTCTGTCATGGTGTCTCTTGGAATACTCAACATTTTTACAGAATTATTGTTTGGATTCACGGTTAACACAATCATCGTGTCCGAACGGCCACTATCTCCATCACGTTCATCCACACCAAGCATTAAGGCGGAAAATGGTTCTTTCTTTTCTAAGGCTTCCGTCTGCTTCTCCTTACTATCTTTTTCGTCGAGCGGTTCATGCATCGTTGCTACTGCCTTATTAAAAGAATTATAGACTGTAAACCCATATAAGCCACCGACAATCAGGATAATAAATAACAATAAGCCGATTATATTTCGCCAGTTAAGCCTTCTCCTTTTTTTTCTTCTCATTACATGGTCTCCTAACCAAAATTCACATTTTAAATTTAGGTTACCAAAGGGTTGTTTCATAGGAATTACAGGGACATGTCGATTTATTGTTATTTACTTTACATAATTGCTTGATTATCGACATAAATAGAAGGAATTTTTGTTAAACAAACGTTTGATTAAAGACAGGTTCGTTCCTTTTGTAAAACAAACTTTCACTTATTTCCTAGAAAATTTTTTGTCGAATCTATGAGCTTCACCTTTCTTTAAAAATCTACAAACAATCATCTTCAATAAAAATAGCTTGAGGAAAATATATCCCCAAGCCATTATGAGTAGATCTATTTACCAATAAACTCCTGTGTCCAATAATTTCCTTGTGAGACATATCCAACACCAATATAGTTAAAGTTGGGGCTAAGAATATTCTTACGATGTCCTTCACTATTCATCCAAGCTTTAACTACTTCTTCAGGAGTTCGCTGCCCCATGGCAATATTCTCACCTGCATAGCGATACGAGATTCCGTATTTTTTCATCATGTCAAATGGAGAACCGTATGTCGGACTTGTATGACTAAAGTAGCCATTTGCAGACATATCACGTGATTTTTCACGCGCCATTTTGCTAAGTGTTAAATCTACTTTAAGAGCAGGTAAGCCATTCTTTGCACGCTCTTGATTAGTTAGGTCAACCACTTTTTGCTCATAAGCACTTAATACGCTTGTCGTTTGTGTAGTTGTAACCGGTTGTGTTTCTGTCACAGGCTGCTGCTGTTGCTGCTGCACAGGTTGTGGAGTAGTTACCTGAGCAGGTTGTTGTGTTGGTGCTGGTTGATTCGTTTGTGTCTGCACTGGCTGCTTTACAGGCATTGTGAAACCTAAACTAGCAAGATATTTTTCTATTACACTATTAATATCATTGATATTTGATCCTTGATACACATAGACCTTTTCCTGAACAACAGGTGTATAGGTAGAAGCCTCTGCCTTATTTAATGCTGGATTTGCCATTACAACTGCCGCAGCAGCCGCTATGGTTAAAAGAGCTTTTTTCTTAATCATTATGAATCCTCCTAAAAGTTTTCGGTTTTAACAAATTCATCGTAACATACGATTTTTGTCATATTTGTGGGAGGATTTAACAGGAGTAAACCTATTGTATTTAAAAATCGCTCTATATACATCTATATCCGTTTATACGTAGCTTTAGCGGCATTAACTTCTAGGACTCCTTATTTACCATTTTCAGGAATAACCCCCAGTATTTATAAAAGAAAAAGATATTGACAACTTCGCAAAAAAGGAACGTTTTTAACAAATATTTCAGAAAAGTATCAATACTAACAGAATTATTAATCAGATAAATATGTAATCTGTTAGAATAGAGCAGAAAATGACAGGATTTAAAATGGAATGGTCGTTACGATGTACATAGGGAGTGAGCGATATGGGATGGGTAGAATCATTACAGAAAGCAATAGATTATATGGAAAATCATTTACTTGATGATATTTCAATCGAAAGTATAGCGAAACAAGCGAATGTGTCGGAGTTTCATTTTCAACGTATTTTTTCTGTGCTAACAGACATAACTGTAGGGGAATATCTTCGTCGCAGGCGTCTAACACTGGCAGCACAAGAGCTTTCTATAACTGATAGCAAAATTATTTATGTCGCCCTAAAATATGGCTACGACACTCCTGAATCTTTTTCAAAAGCTTTCCGCAGGCAGCATGGAATCACTCCTAGTCAAGCACGAAATTACACTGGAAAGTTGAAATCTTATAACCGCCTGACCATTCAGGTGAATTTGAAAGGGGCCGAACCAATGAATTACAAAATTGTGGAAAAAGAGAGTTTTAAGGTTGTCGGTGTGAAGCGCGAGTTTTCATGTGTGAATGGAGAGAACATGGTGGAGATTCCTAAGATGTGGAATGACGTTCATATCGATGGTACCAATGATTTATTATTCAAGTTGAATAATGGGGGACTTAAAGGTGTACTCGGCGTTTGTGTCGATAAGAGGGATTCAGGTGCACCTTTGATGGATTACTGGATTGCTGCAAATCATTTTGGCGAAACGCCTGAAGGTCTATTAGAACTAGAAATACCAGCATCAAAATGGGGAGTATTTGAAGTACACGGTGCTATGCCAGATGCCATGCACAAGGCTTGGAAGGAAATATTCTCCGAATGGTTTCCATCCAATCAATATGAGCATGCTGGTACACCTGACTTAGAAGTCTATTCAGAAGGAAACCCATCAAGTCCTGACTATTATTCTGAAATTTGGATTCCTCTGAAATAAGAAAAAAGAACCCTGATAACAAATATGTTATCGGGGTTCTTCTGTTTTAGCGTGACGTTACCAAATCTTTACGACGATAAACACTTAACACAACTCCAGCTAGTATGGCATTGAGCACAGTAGGCATTAGACCGTAGCTGATAAATGGCAGCGACATTGTTGTCAGTGGGAAGAGGCCCAGTACCATTCCGATATTGCTAAACAGTTGAACACTATAAAGGGCAACGCCACCTATTAAAAGAAGCTTTCCATATGAATCTTTTATGTTTGGCTGAATGGCAATTATTCTAGCAGCAAAAAGCAAGAGAATCATCACAAGTAAAACTCCGAAAAGCCAACCGTAGTAATAGGTAAAGCTCACAAAAACAAAATTCGTATGGGCTTCCGGTATGAAATCCCTTGTCCCTGACTGGCCATACCAGCCGGCCTTTGACATCAATTCTTTTATCTTTAGGATTGTAAATCCTGCACCGGTGGAAAACTTTTCAGGATCGATAAACGCTAAAAGTCTAACAACTTGATACGGCTTAATGAATGGCCAAACCAATAGGCAGATTACAAAAACTACGCTAAATGTTCCCGTTGAAATCATCCATTTAACTCTTTTACTAAACTTACTCCACCAAAGCATTACAAATGTCATTACACAATAGATGTAGACGGTTGAAATACTGGATAAGGGAAGAAATAGGAAAATCGGTAAGAGGAACAACAGAAAAAACTGCCAAACTTTCAATTTTTCGCTGTAGAAAAACGAAGCCCATGCTAGAAAGAAAAACGGTAAAGCCATCAAACTTTCAATGGTAATAGGTCCAAACTTTATCAGTGGAATCCCATTAATCACCGTGTTAGGGAAAAACATCAAGATGAGCAGAAATAAAACACCGATAAGATAAAATTGCCATCCGAACTTTTTCCATTTCCGGTAATCAGTCAACATGATTCCTACTGCTGCTGTAATACCGATAAGAACAATAAGAATTTTATAGATTAAAAAGTGAGGTTCTTCCATATAACCAAGAGATACCATCGGCAAGAAACTAAGTCCTAGAGCGGCGGCTAACAACGTCACCAGCCACCAATCAACCTTTGGACGGTGCAGCTTGTTCATCTGGATACCCAGTTTTGTAGGGCTTCCCATTTGTTCCACCGCTTTTTCTTCCGCTTCAGTCTCCGATAACCCCTTCGCCATCCATGTTTGTTTCGCTTCCTTTAAATGATAATTCAACTCTTTTGCGACATATGTCTTTGCTTCCTTTGATTTAATTTGATCAGTAACTTCATTTAAGAATATCTGCTTTTTATTATTCGCCAATGATCACTCACCCCTCAAACAATTCTTTAAATACAAATCGTCGTTTTGTTCGCTTTTGTTCAACTTTGTTCAATAACTTTCTGCCCTTATCTTTTAACCGATAATATTTGGCTCCAGATTCGTCCCAGTTGGTTTCGATGCATCCTGACTGCTCTAAACGATGCAATAGGGTATACAAAAACCCTTCGTTATTCTCGTACTTCTGAATTCCTCGTCCTCGAAGAAGTCCAGTTAATTCATGACCAGTCTTTTCTTGAACAAGTAGCTGAAGGATGGCTAGAAGTATTTCGTCATCGCTTACTTCCAACTGGTTTATTTCTTTACGTATTGCCTTCTGGTGCCGGTCTGTAAAGTTCAAGTCCGTAAATGTTCTTTTATCCATGACTTTCTTTAAATTCTTTAAGCGATCTTCCACACCTATTCCTCCAATTCTTCTTTCAGCAGTTCTTTGGCCCGCCTTAGTCTTGTCTTAACGGTATTAAGTCCTGTGTCCGTTACCAATGCAATTTCCTTAAGTGGCAGCTCTTCATAGTAGAAGAGGTAAATTACTTCCCGATATTTAATCGGCAGTTTCATAATCGCTGCTATTAATTCATCATCTTCTTCCTTTTGTATCACTGTCTGTTCCACTAGCTCTTTTTTGGTACCGTTACTAGGCATTTCTTCACCAGCAATGATTACATTCTTGTTGTACCAACTTCTATGGAAATCCTTGCAGTGATTAATGGCAATCCGCCACAACCAGGTCCTTAATTTAGACTTACCGCTATATGTATGGAGGTTTTTATAACATTTAACAAAGATATCCTGTGTTAGGTCCTCCGCAATGGCTTTATTATTTACATACGAATAGGTTAACTGTAAAATCTCCTGTCCATATTGATTCATAATTTCATCCATCAGGAGGTCATTATCCTCTGTGATGCTTCCTTCAATTATCATCTCTTTCACACTTCTTTCCCCCTTCCATTACTTAGACGATTTGCCTCTAAAGGAAGTTTTTAAGATCTTTATTATTTTTGGCTATTTTAACTGAATGTCGATTCCACTGTGTTTGAAAAATAAGCGGAGAATTTCCAGCTAAATTGGGAAATCTTTTTAAATCATTAAAAATAAGCGTATTTTTCCGCTTATATGATCCAAATCTTTGGATTTTGTCTTATTTAGAGCAGTTAACCGGAATATCTCCGCTTATATCTTCATCTTAAGCTTCCTCTATATCCAATAGCCGGAAATTCTCCGCCTATTTATTCTGATACCTACACGAAAATCAATAATTGATAATAACACAGCCTTATTTTTAAAAGTTGGATGAAACACATTGTATTTACGCACATTTCTTAAATAACTAAACATTAAATCTCATAAGGAATAAGAACAAGCTTACCGGTTAAAATGATGAAGGACAACACAAAATGGAGGAACCATGATGACAAACAAACCAACGGAGAAAGAGTTACATGAGACTATTGAAAGAAGAAGTACGGGGAAGACAAGCTTTGCGGAATTTTTG
Source organism: Neobacillus sp. CF12 (assembly GCF_030348765.1). Lineage (GTDB taxonomy): Bacteria > Bacillota > Bacilli > Bacillales > Cytobacillaceae > Neobacillus. Next base: position 3,149,861 of record NZ_JAUCEU010000007.1, read on the forward strand.
GAGGAACTTCATACTATCGGGATTAAACAATATGATATTGATGTCGCCACAGGTGAAGCCACTTACAAAGCAGGAAACTCAGAGTTAAAAACAGAACCGCAAGTTAACTTTGAGATTTCGAATCAATTTGATCGGAATCAGGCATTACACACAATTGCAAACATTACACTTCCGTTTTTAGATTTTCTAAGAGAGATGGCTAATGCAGGGATTGCATCTTATACCGTAAATATTAATGAGAAAAAAGCTGTTTACGTCGGGATAAATAATGAACAAATAGTAGAAACGTTGCAACTTTAAATAAATGTAAAAACTAAAGAGGTACTAAACCTTTTCGATTTGTACCTCCAAATGTATTACTATTTAGTTTTCCATACGGTAATATTGACATTTTTCCAGAGTGTTAAAAATCCTCTAATAGTACAGGTTGACCTGTACGTGCAGATTCATAAATAGCTAAAATAATTTTTAGTGGTTTTAATCCTTCTTCACCATTCACAAGCGGTTCTCTTTCTTCCTGAATGGCATTTATCATATCGATAAACTGTAAACGATGAGAGGAACCATCAAGTGCTGCAGGGTTAACAGACGCATGGTCACTATCTCCCCCATAATGATTTTGAACACTAGCTAAGTTGAAAGCCTTTGTTTCATTATCTGGATTCCGGAGATAATGTTTCATTAGTTGATCATTCTCAATCACTGCTGTGCCATTTGTTCCGATTATCTCTAAACGGGCTGACAGACCTGGATAAGCAGCAGTAGTAGCTACAATGGTTCCCAACCCGCCGTTTTTAAATTTTACCGTGGCAACTGCCGCATCCTCCACTTCAATTCCTTCCTGGGCTAATATCGCTGTATGTGCGTAAACACTTTCCACTTCACCCATGAAGTATTGAAATAAATCGATGGTATGAATGGCCTGATTGATTAATACGCCGCCACCATCCATCTCCATTGTTCCCCTCCATTTACTAGTATCATAGTAGCTTTGGGGACGATACCAATTCACAGAGGCTTGCCCAAGAACCATTTTTCCGAAGTGCCCTGAATCAATATCCTCTTTAATCCTCACAGTAGATGCATCAAAGCGATGTTGAGAAATTACACTTAATTTAACATGATGCTCACGGCATGCATCAATCATTTGCTGTGCCTTCTCAAGGGAAATATCCATTGGCTTTTCAACGATTACATGCTTTCCTGCCCGGGCAGCCTCAATTGCCATGTCAGCATGCGTACCGCTGGGTGTAATAATCGATACAATATCAATCTCTTTTCTCTTTAGCATTTCTTGATAATCTGTATACCAATCTGCACCTGCCTTTTCCGCAAGTGTTTTTGCCTTTTCTTCATTACGGGAGTAAACAGCAACCACTTTTGCTCCTTCAATCGCCGAAATTTGCTCATAATGCGTGGTACTAATTAGCCCTGTTCCGACAATAGCAAACCCGAATTCCTTTTTCATTTCAATCGCTCTCCCTCAAACTAACTTCTATTATCGGTATCAAATTTATTAATTTTCGTATCTATAAGGCTCTTTTCGTAAACTTTGTTGCTTTTGTACAAGAACCTGGATAAGGACAAATCTTTCTGAAGGCTTGATAGATTTGTCCTCAAGACCCTTGATTAAGGACTAATCCTTCTGACGGCTTGAGAGATTTGTCCTCAAGACCCTGGATTAAGGACTAATCCTTCTGATGGCTTGAGAGATTTGTCCTCAAGACCCTTGATTAAGGACTAATCCTTCTGACGGCTTGAGAGATTTGTCCTCAAGACCCTTGGTTAAGGACTAATCCTTCTGACGGCTTGAGAGATTTGTCCTCAAGACCCTTGATTAAGGACTAATCCTTCTGACGGCTTGAGAGATTTGTCCTCAAGACCCTTGATTAAGGACTAATCCTTCTGACGGCTTGAGAGATTTGTCCTCAAGACACTTGATTAAGGACTAATCCTTCTAACAGACCGTGTGATTTGTCCTCAAAACCCTAATTTAACATCAATCTATGCGAAAACAGCTATTTAAAAAGATATAACTTAATGATTTAACCACGATACGATACAGCTGTACTGCATTGCGGTTAACTACAGTATAAGTTATAATAAAAGAACCTGTCAATTATTCTTTCTGAGTAATTTTGTTATTATAAATATATATGTATGGACTTAGATATTAGCTGAAATTGAAGTTTTAATATAAATGCTTATAGAGAAATCGGTTAAAGGATGGAGTGTATATCTTGAAGGACATCGACCAAAATCAAAATAAAACATCTAGTATCCAAGTTATTACGCGTGCGGCAAAAATCCTGCGGACACTTAGAGAGCATCCAAAAGGATTAAGCCTTTCACAAATTTCAAAAGAGGTAGATCTAGCTAGGTCTACCGTCCAAAGAATTGTATCTGCACTAGAGCAAGAAAACCTAGTCACAGCCGCTTCTGCAAACAGCGGATTTCGACTTGGCCCTGAGATTGCGAGGCTTGCTGGCGCGGTACATAGTGATTTAAAAGAAGAATTGAGACCATTCTTAATCCAGCTTTCCAATATGATTAATGAAACGGTTGACCTATCTGTATTAGATAATGGTAAAGTGCTGTTTGTTGATCAGATTATTGCAGCTCATCCGTTACAAGCAACATCACAGCCTGGTGCCTCTTTTCCATTGCATTGTACAGCAAACGGAAAAGCCATTCTCGCTTCTCTGTCGAAAACGGAGATTGAAAACCTGCTGCCGGAACACCTTAGATCATACACGGATAAAACCATCACAAATCGGGATGACCTATTAAAGGAGTTAGACATGGTTCGAAGAGAAGGAGTTGCTTTTTCAAGAGAAGAGCATATTGAAGGAATATGTGCAGTCGGGGCTGTAGTAGTAGACCGATTGGGCAATCGAAGTGCAGTCTCTATTCCGCTCCCATCTATACGTTTTTATGGGAATGAGGCAAAACTCGTTACTGCCCTAATCAAAACATGTCAAAATATTATTCTACACTTTGAGTAAAAAAATAAAGGCGCTGGGATATTGAATGAACGGGTTCTTGTGCGAAAAATTGGTAATTTCTTACAATCAACTCACTTTAAATGATACAATTTATTTAAGGTAATCGATTAGAGGGGGACAATAAATGAAGAATGCAATTTGGTTTATGTTAATACTGCTACTAATATCAGGTTGTAAATATAATCCTTCTAATGAAGATATTGTTGATACGCACGGTCAAATAACGAACCTTGAGAAGTTTATGAAATTTGTTGAGAATGTAAATCAAGGTACAAAAGACAAAATTAGAGTTGTAAGATATACAACCGAAGGAGACCCAATATTGCACGACCTTGAATACGATGGGGAAATAATCACTTCAACCACTGATACTACTAGAGACGAATTCGGCACTGGAAGTGTTAGTACCGCAACTTGCAAATCAATTGATGTTAATGAAACTGATGAAAGTACAGACTACACTTTATCAGGTTGCGACCAAACAAATAGAGATAATAGCATATTAGCTATTTGGAAATAAAAACCAACAAAAAAAGACATTGTTAATTTAACAATGCCTTTTATTTTTTGCTACTTATAGTGTTAATTTCTTGTTAATTATACTGTGAATTCCATAGCGAATATATTTGCTAGTCATAATTTTGCACTTCAAAACCGAACCCGTTAATTTTGAATCCAAGCGCTTTTCTTACATGATTATACAGCTACTGGTGCTAGTTTTTTTGCTGCTTCTTTTACTTTTTCTAGTCCTTCAGCAATAATCGCTTCAGCTTGAGTTGGCATTGCTGCATGACCTTCAATAATAACTTCGTCTACAATTTCCATACCGAATACGCCGCCAACCACATTTTTAATATAAGTTGCTGACATTTCCATTGGTGCTGCTTCCGGGGTTGAGTAAACACCGCCACGTGCACTTAGAATAATCGCTTTCTTATGTGTCATTAATTGAACAGCTTGACCATTTTCATCGTACTTGAAAGTGAAACCAGCTTGGTATACATAATCAATAAACGTTTGTAATGGTGCTGGGATGGTTAAGTTCCATAATGGAAATGCGAATACAACTAAGTCAGCAGCTGTAAGAGCATCCATTGCTTTTTGTTTTGCAGCAAGAAGACGTTTTTCTAGGTCAGTCATTTCCTCGCCTGATTCAACTTTACCGAAAGCATTGAATAAATCTTGGCCAAAGTAAGGCATATCTTCCGCAAAAACATCAAAAGTTGTGACATTCACACCTTCTAAATTCTCCATAAAAGTTTCATACATTTTACTTGATACTGCCTCTGAAGCTGGACGATTATTTGCTTTTACTACTAATACATTCATTTATATTATTCTCCTTTTTACCTCAAATTTAATTATTCGTAAATCATTTATCTCGAATTAATAATATGTTAATCTAGTATTATTGTCAATCAATCATGCTTAGTAGATATTTCCTGATTTAATCGTAATAAAAAATGCACTCCCGATCCATGCATGATAAATAAGGTAGCGGCCTGGTTATTTTGACTTCTAGTTTGGGTGTGGAATTGATTAGGCAGGTAAACTAAGGATTTATGCAGATAGGATGGAGAACTTTGCAGGTAGCCGAAAAAAATCCGCAGGTGGAGGACTCATTCCCGCAGGTAAGAGGATCTTCATTAAAACAGGATATTCCAATATGGTACCTTGACCCGCATTCCACACTTACTATCAAACAAATTTACCATTTGTAGGAAAGTATTATGACAAATCTAGGAAGCACTCTGGTTATTTTGACTTCAAGTTTGGGCGTGGAATTGATTAGGCACGTAAACAAAGGCTTTATGCAGATAGGATGGAGAACTTTGCAGATAGCCGAAAAAAATCCGCAGGTGGAGGACACATTTCCGCAGGTAAGAGGATTGTTTTACGGGTTCCCGATCCTAATCAGTACCAAAAAAGCTAACCGAAAGATTCCGATTAGCTTCTATAAGGATATAATTGTTATTGATTCGATTTTTTTACCCATTCCGCGACTGTTACAGTACGCTTCGCCTGGTGTTTGACAGCTGCTTGAACATCTTCAATCATTTTACCATCTTGACCAACTGTCACGCTTGTACCATATGGATTACCACCAGCTCCGAATGTTACTGGATCCGTATAACCAGGAGCAGCAATAATTGCGCCCCAATGCATCATAGAAGTATATAATGAAAGAAGTGTAGCTTCTTGACCGCCATGTGGATTTTGTGCAGAAGTCATTGCGCTAACAACTTTGTTTACTGTTTTACCTGTTGCCCAAAGTCCTCCTTGGATATCAAGGAATTGCTTCATTTGTGAAGGCATGTTTCCAAATCGAGTCGGAACACTAAAGATGACCGCATCTGCCCATTCAATATCGTCCCCTGTTGCAATTGGAACATTTTTCGTTGCTTCCACTGTGTTCTTCCACACTTCATTTCTCTCGATAGTAGACTCAGGAGCTAATTCTTGTACTTTTAATACTTTAACCTCAGCACCAAGTTCTTTTGCTCCTTCTTCCGCCCATTTTGCCAATTGATAATTTGTTCCACCCATACTGTAAAAAATCACCGCTAATTTTACATTTGTCATTTTTTCTTCCTCCTTTACAGGTGTATTTCCAAATAATCTAGACAAGAAACTCATTTGTAACACCTCCTATTATTTCTTTCTTTTAAAATTCCCATTCGCTTTTAAGTAGCTCTTTTTATCCTGTATGATCAATTGACTAACAGATATTAGCTTGCTTCATTAATTGTTATATTATTTAGTATTAAAATGCTGTTTATACCAAATTGCAGCTGCTTCTACTTCTTGACTGGTTAATTGATGGCCTCTATTTTCCCAATGGAGTTCTACCTTCGCATTTGCCTTTTCTAATAAAGATTGAAGCTCTGTAGATTCCATAGGAGAACATATAGGGTCATTGGTCCCTGCTGCAATAAATACTGATTTCCCTGTTAAATCAGGAAGGTCAATCCCTTTACGCGGCACCATCGGATGATGAAGAATACCACCCTTTAATGCATGTTGAAAGTGAAATAATAAACTAGCAGCAATATTCGCTCCATTTGAATAACCAATTGCAAGAATATTATCGCGGTCAAAATCGTACTTTTCAGATGCTTCATCTAAAAATTCGTTTAACTCTTTCGTTCGAAAAATTAAATCTTCCTCATCAAAAATACCTTCTGCTAATCTGCGGAAAAATCGTGGCATTCCATTTTCTAATACATTCCCGCGAACGCTTAATACATTTGCCTCATCATCAATCATTCCTGCAAGTGGCAGCAGGTCTAATTCATTGCCTCCAGTACCATGAAGTAATAACAACGTTGGTTTTGACGGATTTTTCCCCTTATTGAATATATGTTTCATTATATATCTCCTTCCAGAACTCTAACCTCTACAGGAGGTAAGGTAGCTTCTAATTCTTCCCTTTTTGACTCTAGCCAAGATGGCAGCATAAGCCTTTTCCCGAGTTCAGCGACCGGTTCATCCACTGAAAAGCCTGGTGGGTCGGTAGCTATTTCGAAAAGGATGCCGCCTTCTTCATGAAAATACACTGCTTTAAAATAGTTTCGATCTCGAACTTCTGTTGGATAGTAGCCTTTGTCTTGAAGAAGTGATCTCCAACTGAGTAATTCCTTTTCATCCTGCGCTCTCAAAGCAATATGGTGAACAGTACCTGCGCCCATTAAACCGCGGACTGATGGATTAAGCTGAATATCAATGGTGTTTCCAAGATGTCCTTCTGCCTTAAATCTAAGAAAATCACCTTCTTGACCAATGCATTCTAATCCCATTACATTTTCTAGTACACCTGCTGTTTTATGGGGTTGAGCAGAGTAAAGAATGGCTCCGCTAAACCCTTTAATCGCATTTTCTGCTTGAACCCCGCCAATACTCCAATGATTGATAGGTCCTTCATCACTCTCGACAAGTTCAAGCTTCAATCCGTCTGGGTCATTAAAGTGGATATATTTTTCTCCAAATCGAATGGATGAACGGGATTCAACATCGAACTTTTTCAACCGATCCTCCCAAAATGGAATCGAGCCCTTTGGAATAAGGTAACTAGTTACACCTACCTGCCCTGTTCCAATTCGGCCTTTTAGCTGTTTTTCCCAAGGGAAGAAGGTAATGACCGTTCCGGGATCACCCGTTTCATTCCCAAAATAAAGGTGATACACTTCCGGTCGATCGAAGTTGATTGTTTTTTTAATCAGCCTTAATCCAAGTACTCCAGCATAAAAGTCGATATTCCTTTGGGCATCATTTACCATCGCAGTGATATGATGAATGCCTGCTGTTTTCTGCATTGTTTCCCCTCCATTTCATAATGCGGTATATTATTGAAATCTAGGTATATCTAGACTTATTTTGGTCTTTCTATTTCAAAAATCTCACCTATTTTGGCGTAATTATGCCCAGCCAATCGACTTACCGCTGCTAAGCCCCTTGGGTCAATTCTTCCTTTTTCATAAATGTCATTTTCTATATGAAACTGAACGATTCTCCCAATAATATGATCACATCCTGGCGTATTCAAACCGCCTAATTCTACCGAATGCTCTAATAGGCATTCCATTCGAATCTTGGCTTCTTTTACACCTGGTACAGAAATTTTCACACTAGCAACTGGAGTTAAATTTGCTAACTCAACTTCACTTTGATCAGAAGGAAGACTTGCTGCTGTTTGATTGATTTTTTCAACATTCTGTTCATCTACAATGTGAATCACAAATTCTTTTGACTCGATAATATTTCTCGCTGTGTCTTTTTGCCGCCCCGCTGTTCGTTGAATGGATAACGAAATCATCGGGGGATTCGACGAAACAATATTAAAATAACTAAAAGGAGCTCCATTTAAAATCCCATTTTCAGAAAGCGTGGTTACAAACGCAATCGGTCTTGGGATGATGCTTCCGACAAGAAATTTATAATTTTCTCTTTCAGATAATGAGCCTGGATCAATTGAAAGCAAAGATATCAATCCTTTCGTAAAATCAGTCTAATTCTCTAACTTTAAATGGCAGCAACCCGCGTTCAATTTGTTCTCTGTGTGGTTCATATTGTGCAGGCAGCATTAATTTCTCTCCCATCGTTTCTTGTGATTCATCATGGGCAAAGCCTGGAGGATCCGTTGCGATTTCAAATAAGATTTCCCCGTGTTCTCTAAAATAAATCGCATTGAAATAGTTTCGGTCCTGTACTGGAGTGACTCCATAACCATTCCCTGCAACATACTTTTGCCATTCCAATTGGTCCTGATCATCACTAGCCCGCCAAGCGATATGATGCACAGTTCCCACACCCATTTGTCCGCGTCCTATCGAAGTTAACTTTAAGTCAATCACATTTCCGATATCAGCTGAAGAGCGATAACGCGCAAAATCTCCTTCTTTACCTACAAATTCAAGACCCATAACTTTTTCTAACAAATCTGCTGTTTTATGAGGCTGAGTGGATAAAAGAGTAGCTCCGCCAAATCCTTTGATAGCAACCTCTGGTGTTACTCCGCTAAAGTTCCAATGATTTACTTCTCCTTCTTCCCTTTCAACAATTTCCAGGTGAAGACCGTGTGGATCATCGAATTCCAAATATTGTTCGCCGAATCGTTCCATTTTTGTAAAAGGAACGTTAAACTTTTTTAATCTGTTTTCCCAGAATTCTAAGGCACCTTTAGGAACAACATATGAAGTTACACCTACTTGACCGTCACCAATCGTTCCTTGACGTGCTCCTGCCCAAGGGAAGAATGTGATGATGGTTCCAGGTTTTCCTCCTTCATCGCCGAAATAAAGGTGATATGTGCCAGGATCATCAAAGTTTACCGTTTGTTTCACTAGCCGTAATCCTAAAACACCTGCATAAAAATCAACATTCTCCTGTGGATGACCTACAATAGCAGTAATATGATGAATACCCATCGTTCTCTTGCTCATTTTGAGAACACTCCTTTTTAAATTATAATGTCTATTTTTCAATTAAATTATCGATAAATCCTTCAAGCAAAGATTCTTTAATTCAAGGTATTTTTAGAATAAAAAGTATCCAATGCATATTTGTCCAAGTCCAATTAATGCAAAACACTTTTCCTAATTATCTCAGTTTCAAGATATTAGTTTAAAAAAATAAATTACACTCTCTTACGGACTTTATTAAAAAAGTGGATCATTAACTCTGAGTCATCCTCTGTTAAATCTTCAAAAAAAGAATCAACCATGTCCTGATACTTCGGCATGATATTTTCCATCATGTCCATTCCTTCAGGCGTTAAGGTTATATGAATAACCCGCCTGTCTTCTTTGCAGTCATTTCGTTTTATGATTCCTTTTTGTTCAAGCTTATCGATAACATACGTCATCGATCCGCTGGAGATCAGGATTCTAGTACCAATCTGCTGAATGGTTTGTTTCCCTTGATAAAAAAGCACCTCTAAGACAGAAAACTCTGTAATACTTAATTTATTTTTAGACATTTCATCTCTTATTTTTTCCTGAATGGCTTTTGAAGTCTGCATTAGCAGCAAAAATGGCTGGTTGGTACATTTCCTTTCCACAAGTAACACCTCCTACTTATACCCTTATTTTCCTTTATTGAGCTTCTTCAATAAAGTTATCAACTTCATCAAATTGGAATATACGCATTTTACGTGGCAGGAAGCTCCGTATCTCTTCTTCATTAAATCCTACTTGTAATCGTTTTTCATCAAGGATTAAAGGCTTTTTTAATAGCCCTGGATTTTCTTTAATAATGGTATACAATTCTCGAAGTGAAAGAGAGTCGATATCTATATTCAGCTTCTGGAAAGCTTTTGACTTAGTCGAGATAATCTCATCCGTACCGTCTTCTGTGTAGCGAAGGATATTCTTTATCTCCTCTAATGAAAGCTTTTCAGAGAGGATATTTCTTTCTTTGTAAGGAATTTGATGTTCATCAAGCCACGCCTTTGCTCTTCGGCATGAAGTACAACTAGGTGATAGATATAAAGTTACCATAATTAACACTCCCTTGATGTTTTTTCATTTCGATTCGGGCGTCCAACTATCTTAAATCAAGTTATCTTTAAATTAAATATCTTGAATTAAGTATATTTTTATTATATGCCATCTTTTTCTTTTGTCAACAGGTTTATTGCAACTATAACCAAAAATAAAAAACACCCTCATCGAAAGACAAGGGTGCAAAAAGCTATTTATTAAGAAATTGTTATTTTCTCTTTTAAGAATTAAACAGTCTTCCAGTCAGCAGCAAATTTCTCAAGACCTTGATCTGTTAATGGATGTTTAGATAATTGCTCAATCACCTTGAATGGAATCGTTGCGATATGAGCTCCAGCCAACGCTACACGAGTAACATGGTCAGGATGACGTACAGATGCAGCAATGATTTGTGAATCCAAGTTTTGAACTTGGAACATCTTTGCAATTTTTGCGACTAATTCTACACCATCTTCGTTGATATCATCCAAACGACCTAAGAATGGTGAAACATACGTAGCACCTGCTCGTGCTGCAAGCAATGCTTGGTTAACACTAAAAATTAGGGTAACGTTCGTTTTTACACCTTTTTTCGTTAGATAACGGCAAGCCTCTAATCCATCTAAATTCATTGGCAGTTTAATGGTGATATTTTTATCGCCACCGTTAATTTTAATCAATTCGTTTGCTTCCGCGATCATTTGTTCAGCTGTTAAAGCGTTAGGCGTTACTTCTGCAGAAACAGACTCAACCTCTGGTACCGCATTAAGGATTTCAGCAATACGGTCTTCGAATTTAACACCCTCTTTTGCAACTAAAGATGGGTTTGTTGTTACTCCTGATAACACGCCAATTTTATAAGCTTTTTTGATTTCCTCTAGGTTTGCAGTATCAATAAAAAATTTCATAATCTTTTTCCTCCAATTTTTAATAAAATAAATGATTTTACTAATACTTTCGACAGCATGTCCACCAAAACATTATGTAATGCTGTCACACTTTACTGTAAAGGTGTCTTCCTTAGAGAACGATAGCGTATTATTAAAGACATTGCAATGACTGAAGTTGCCTTTTTGAGCATTAAAGTCTATCTACTTGTCGATTTTTCGTTACCTAAGGGAGCAGAACCCCTTTAATTTCTTTATAATTTAGATTATTCTAAAAAGCAATTTCAGTCAATTTTAATTACCTTGAATTTTTTTTGTATAACTGCTTTTTTTCATTCAATGAGTTTCATCTCAGGCAACAATAGCTTGATCCCAATTGATATTTTGTCCATTGACAAAATATTAACTCCAATCAAGTTGGATTAGTAATTCTGTTGGAGTAAATCTTCTTGCCCGCGTTTCATTACTTCCTACCATTTTTTGTTTATTCTACAGCCCCATCTCGATACTCCGAGGGAGTCCTGCCTGTTTCCTTTTTAAAAACTCTCGCAAAGTAGGAAGGATCATCATAACCTATCGTCCAGGCAATTTCCTCAACGGATAGATTCTCTGTTTTTAACAAGTGTTTAGCTTGGTTTATGCGTAACATCTGCTGGTAAGCTGTTAAGGTAAACTTTGTTTCTTCTTTAAATTTTCGAGAGAGATGGCTGGGATGAGTAGATAGTTTTGCAGCCAATTCTTCTTTATTGATTTGCTTATTATAAAAACTGTGGATGTATTCAATCACTCGGCGGGTCAAGGTTGTGTATTTACTTAATGAGTTGGAAATGACTAAATCGCAATACTGCTCAATCATGCGATCTTCTAATTGATGCAGAGTTTCCACCTGATTTGCATTTTCAATTTCATAAGCAAATTTCTCCGAGATCCGATGAATTATGATTGCAGGAACATCACTGTTTCTTGCTGATGTCCGCAGTAGAGTATTTAGTATAATGGCAACATTTTTAAGTCTCCGCAACGGCTGATTTGGAAAACGCTCTGAAAAAGAAAACAGCATATTTTTAGAATTAATGAGTTGCAGAGCCTTCTTTTTATCCCCACGTTCAACGGCATTCATAAAATCCTTTTCAGTCTTATACCTCAATTTAACTAGTTCTGCTTCTTCATCCACGTTGAAGTGGTCTTCCCTCCTACGATCATTACGGGTACTTTCATTAGAAACAATGACAATCGTGGTCATTTCCTGCTCGATTATGTTTGTAAACTGCTGAAGGACACTTCCATAGCTGCTAGCCTTTTCTGCAGTTAGTATATAGATTTTATCGCACATCAGCTTTAAATCTTCACTTTGTGTACTCGAGAGATGATAGTCCCTTGATAACCGGTATAGATTCGGTGTCTTATCAAAATATGGACCGATGATAATGGTGCAGGCTTCCTCCTCTTTGCTGAAGGAATAGCCAAAATAGTGTAAGTCCCATTCATTTATATAGGAGAAAAGTTGTCTTGTTTGTTTCATATTGTCATACAAAGTTAAAACATCTCTCTCCCCTGAACCTGGCATAAAAGCAGGGATAGAATTTATTTCATGATGGTAAATAAGCTCCCTCTTTTGATTGAATACATACGTATTTAAATTGGTTATATGCTGAATTTTCATAGCCGTTGAGATAATTTTTGATGGTTCCAGGTTACTTCCTCCAATTGGACTGCAGTAAAATATAAATTGATATTTTATCCTGATATTATCAAATAAATCCTAATGGATAACGATTGAAATCATTATACTAGTAATACGTTAGCACTTTCAATTTCAAGAAATTTTAAGAAGAGAAAATGAAAGCGGTAAAAATATTAATAAGAGATAGTAATAGAAGAAAATTAAGCAAAAGATATAGGATATAGGAGTGTGGAACAACTATGAGTAATCACAAACAAGACCATACAAATTTACCTAATGAGAAAAAAGAAACGAAATTGGCCAAAGTGTTAGGGGTCATCTCAGGAAGTTTTGCCCCTATAATCGGCGTACTTGCCGGTGCTGGACTTTTAAAAGCAATGTTATCGGTTTTAACCACATTAGGTTGGCTGCCAAACGAAAGCGGCGCCTATATCATTTTATCAGCTGCCGGAGATGCCGTTTTTCACTTCTTGCCATTATTTCTCGGTATATCCATTGCCCTTAAACTGGGTGCCAACGGTTATGTCGGCGGGGTAATTGGTGCAGCCATTCTGACTCCTGAAATTATGCACCTAGTTGAAAACGATGTGAAGTCCATTGACTTCTTAGGCCTTCCAGTTTTATTAGCAGATTATTCTTCCACTGTTTTTCCCATCTTTATTGCCATGTTTGTTTATGCAGGTTTAGATAGATTTTTAAAGAAAGTCATTTATAAAGATATCCAAATGTTTATCAACCCTATGATTTCATTAATCATTCTCGTCCCATTAACGCTGCTGGTGTTTGGTCCTATCGGAACTCTACTGGGAGAAGGTTTAGGTTCCGTGATCAATTTCCTAAGCGACAAAAGCGGTCTTTTAGCAGGGGCAGTATTAGGTGCTTCTTGGACTTTCCTGACTATCATGGGATTGCATTGGACGATAATTCCACTTGCCATCGTAAATCTCGCGACTGGTCCAGATCCTATTATTGCTATGGCCGCCGCAGCACCATTTGCTCAAATTGGAATAGGGATCGCGGTTTTTCTGAAAACCCGTGATAAAGATTTAAAGGCTTTAGCTGCAAGTGGAATCTTACCTGGTGCTTTGGCTGGGACCACCGAGGCAATTAACTATGGAATCATCCTTCGGTATCGAAAAACAATGGTCTATGTAATCATTGCTGCTGGAATTGGCGGCGCAATCAACGGAAGCCTTGGCATTGTTATGAATGATTTTGTCCTTCCAAGTGTGCTTGCCATTCCAGCATTTACACCCATTTTAGGGTATCTAATTGGGATCGGCGTTGCTTTTGCGATAGGATTTCTTTTGACGTACCTCCTTGGATATGAAGGAAAAACCTCAAAAGTGAATGATGGTTTTACTCAAAATATTTTTGGTGTGAAGCCAGAAACCATTAAAAGTCCATTACACGGTAAAGTTGTTCCATTAAGTGCTATCCACGATCCATTATTTGCGACTGAAACCGTAGGTAAAGGGATTGCCATTGAACCGGAAGCAGGTAAGATTTATTCACCTGTTGATGGTGTGATTACAACACAATTTCCTTCAGGACATGCAGTTGGCATAACATCTGAAGATGGAGCCGAAGTATTAATATATATTGGCCTTAATACGGTAAAACTAAAAGGAAAATACTTTACACCTCATGTGAAACAAGGCGACCATGTCAAGCAAGGAGACCTGCTGATTGAATTTGAAATGGACCGAATAAAAGCAGAGGGCTACGAAACAACCACATTGGTGGTTATTACAAACACAGATCAATATATTGATGTTAAAGCCATTACTAGCGAATCAATAAAACAAAATGAACAGTTATTAAAACTAACAGTTTAATCTAACTATTAGAGGATTGTCCAAAATTAGGCCAATCCTTTTGATTTACTTTCATTCTTTGTCTAGGAAAGCATTATAAATATTAAACAAACGTTTGATTGTAAGCGTCAAATAGCCCCGACCTCTTAAAAGGTGGGGGCTATTTGATGCTTACGTTTATTAAGAACTAAACAACTCATAACGAACTGCTTTTATTTGGGCTCCTTTTCCTGAAAGGACAATGCTTGTTCCTTTTTCTTTTTCATATGCCGTAAATGTTGCGACCTTTTCTCCCTTATTCACAAAGATTTCAACTGAATGAAGATCCACATAAAATTCTAATGTGTTTTCTTTATTATGGTTAAAACAGTCACGTATGGTAATTGGTTCACTATCTCCATAATCAGAAGTAATCACAACAGAATTGGATGATGGATTCACACTCACGCGTGTTGCTTTTATTTCTTCCTTATTTAATTCAACAACAAATGATTCACTCTTAGATAATATAGATAGAGATAAATATCCTGTTCTTCCGCTTTCAATGTACAAGTCCTCATTTAATGAAACATGTTCATGAACAGCAATAGGTTTGAAATACTCGTCATGGCTAATATAAGCTTGTTGAATCAATGTGTTGTTTTTGATGTGTAACTTTCTTGGTAAACTCATCATGCCGTTATAGCCATACTCTTTTGGTGGTATTGCTTTTGTCCAACGATGCATCCATCCAATTAAAAGTTTCTCTCCGTTTTGACCGTCTGTTGTTTGTGGTGCGTAAAACGTTGCATAATCTAGTAAGCCCTTTGCCTCAGGAGTGAATGCACCGTTTTCAAAATCCATGTGTCCAATCACATAAGATGTCTTTTTCTCTACTTCTCCGTCAAATTCAGGGTCGCATGGCATTTCTGAGAAAATTAGCACATCTTTTCCGTCTAAGTGGAAGAGATCTGGACATTCTAGTAACGTATTTTCTTCAAATGGCATTTGAAAAATAGAAGAATGAAAGCTCCACTCAAGTAAATCTTTTGATTGGAACATGATGATTTCACCACGACGTTTCGCGTTTCTTACCGCTAATACACAGTAGTATACCCCGTTACGCTCTAACACTTTAGGGTCTCTGAAATCACAAATGAGATACCCTTCTGGCAGTTCTTTTTCGCCAATCACGGGATTTAATTTAGATTTCTCGAAATGGATACCATCCTCTGAAACTGCAACACACTGACGTTCAGCAATTTGTGATTCATCTTTATCGAACCCTAAGTTTGGATCAATATGACCTGTATATATGAGATAGAGTTTCCCATCCTTTTCAATCGCACTTCCAGAAAAACATCCGTTTGCATCATAAGCTTTGTCATTGGCCATCGCTACAGGAAGGTACTCCCAATTGACAAAATCATTTGTTGTTGCATGACCCCAATGCATGTCATTCCATACAATGTCATACGGGTAATACTGATAAAAGAGCTGGTATTTCCCTTTGTAGAATGAAAAACCATTTGGGTCATTGATCCATCCGATTTCTGGTGAAAAGTGAAAAAGGGGTCGGTTATTGGTTTTATGTTTGTTTTCTTTGATATAGTCGTTTGCTTTTTGTAGTCGATTCATAGGGCACCTCTTTTATTTAATTCCACTTTGCATGGAACCTTCCACAATGTATTTTTGGAAAATGATATAAAGTATAACGATTGGAATTGTTACGATTGTTAATGCTGCCATCATGTGACTTGTGAAAATGTTATACGTGTCTGCAAAAACCGCATTAAGGGCAACTTGAATTGGCATTAAATCTGCGTTTGATAACGCCATAACCGGCCATAGAAAATCGTTCCACGATGCTAAGAATGTTAATATTCCAACTGTAATATACATATTTAAGCTTGACGGCATAACGATTCGGAAGAAACATCCGACTTCACTTAGTCCATCGATTTTTCCTGATTCTATCAATTCACCAGGGAAGGATAAGAAATGTTGTCTGAATAAGAAAATGTTCATCACATTGATGATAAATGGCAGCAAATAACCTGGAATACTGTTGATTAATTCCATTTCATTTACCACTAAAAACAAGGGAAGAATGGTCGCTTCAATTGGTACAATCATAAGAGCGATAATAAAAATTAAAATCCAATCTTTAAATGGAAATTTAAATCTTGCTAGAGCATATCCTGCCAATGAATTGATGGTTAATCCTACAACCACTGTAACGGATGCATAAATCAAACTATTTCCAACGTTTTTAAAGATGTTATAAAAACCTAATAACTCCACATAAGAATCTAACGAAAGATCCGATAATCTTGGAACAAAGGCAAAGATTGTATCAATATCTTTGTAAATCACTTCATCGATTTTAAATGAAGAAAGAATCATCCAAATAAGAGGAAGTAAAAATTGGAATGCCACAAGAGAGGCCAAGATATAAAACAAGGTTTTCTTTACAATTTTCATGCTGCATTCTCCTCTCTGAATAGCTTTTTAATAATGATTGAGATTACGACTAAGAAAATCGTGAATACTAATGTAATGGCACTTGCATATCCAATGTTTCGGTGACGGAATCCATATTCATAAATGTATTGCAAAATGGTAATCGTTGAGTAATCTGGACCTCCACCTGTCATAACCATCGGTTGAACAATGAGTTTAAAAGCCTGAATCGTTGTGGTGATCACTAAAAACATAAGAATGGGTTTTATTGACGGAATAGTAATATATAAAAACTTTTGGAACGCATTGGCTCCGTCAATGTCCGCTGCTTCATAAAGGCTTCCATCAATATTTTTAAGTCCTGCTAAAAAAATCATCATTTGATACCCACACCCGGACCATGCAGAGATCGCAATGATCGTATACATTGCTTGAGATGTACTTGAGAGGAAAGGCTGCTTTGAAATCCCAAAATTTGCAAGAATTTCATTAATTAACCCAGATGTTGGGTTTAACATGACCGTCCATAGGATTGAGATAACAACAAGAGATAAAACAGATGGTGCAAAATAGGCGGTACGGAAGAACCCTACGCCTCTGATTTTTTTGTTGACAATGAGCGCAAGTCCAAGTGCCATCGATAGTTGCAGAGGAACGACAAACACCACAAACTTAATCGTGTTCATAAAACTCTGGATCAACACTTCATCTGTCATCATCCGCTTAAAGTTTTCAAGCCCAATAAATTCTTTGTCGTTTGGTTTTAATAAATAGTAATCCGTAAACCCGTACGTAAACGCAAGAATAATTGGTAAGACAATGAAGAGAATCGCAAGAATTAAAGCAGGTGTTAAAAATCCGTAAGCGGACACGATATCCCTTTTTTTATAATGTTCGCTTTGTCTGAAGTGTTCGGTTGTATTTCTCACTTTTACAAAACGTTTAATAGTTTTCTTCATTGTTCACACCCCTTTTTTTAAAAAAGAGTAAGAGGTGAGGTCCTCGCCTCACCTCTTACTTTTACAAACGATTATTTTTTGTATTTTGCAAATTCCAATTCAATTTTCTTCGCTGCATCGTCTAAATATTTCTTGATTGTTGCTTCATCTGTTGCTTTGTTTTGAGCGATTTTTAGAATAACGTCTTTTGCAAAGGTTTCAGAAAGATAAGGATATCCAGGTGATACAGGACGAGATTTGTTTGTGTTTTCCACTTGATACTTTAATACTGTCCATGCATCGTTGTGATATGGGTTGTCTGTATTTGTATCAATCGCGTCCAAGGAATTGATTCTTGTTGGAATGGAACCGTTTTTAGCGAAATATTCTTTTGATGCTTCGTCGTTATTTAACCATTCCATGACTTCAACAATTTGCTTGATGCGTTCTTCGTCTTCTTCTTGTCCGTTACGAACAAATGCCCAAGAACCTGATGGTGTGTATAACCCGTCGAAGTCTTCACTCATTTTTGGATAACGAACGGTTTTGAATTTTAAGTCAGGATAATTATTGATAAGCTCATTTACATACCAGAATCCGCTAACAGATAGTGCTGATTTACCTGTGTGAAATGTTTTTTCGGATTCTGTCGCACTAGCTAGTGCTGGTTCAGCAAATAATTGCGCATACTTTGTTAATGCTTCTACACTTTTGTCATTGTTTAATACGCCATCAACTGTTACACCATCTTCATCGACGATGTTTGCATCATTTCCCCAAAGAAGAGGTGTGAAGTAGTATGTTCCTAATTCATAGGCACCTGCAGTAATGTCTGTTAGTAATAAACTTACAGACACTTCATAATTTGCAAACGCTGGATCATTTGACGTTTTTGCAAACTCGTCCACTTTCCTTGATAACTCAATAAATTGATCCCAAGTCCAGTCTTGATCATGTGATGGAACTAAGGCTTTTATATCTTCAGGTAAAGCATTGATCATGTCTTCGTTATACATGATGGCTACTCCTGAGTCTGAATAACCCATTCCGTAGAATTTCCCGTCCACTGTTCCTTGGTCGATGATTGCTTGCGTGAATCCATCTTTGAATCCTTCGCTCACGTATTCATCTAGTTCACCAAGTAATCCTGAATCAACGTAAGCCCCAATATCAGGTCCGTCTAATGTAAAAATATCAGGCATGTCATTTGCTGTAATTGCTGCATTTAGCTTATCTATGTAGCCTGAACCAGCTCCTGCACGTGTGATGTTTTGTATTTCGACTTTTGGTCCGTCTGGATGAGCCTCATTGTAGCTTTTTACTCGGTCAGCAAACATCTTTCCTTCTGGATGATCTGCTGCGGCTTGTGTCCAAACTTCAATTTTATCACTGCTGCTAGTTTTGTCTGAACTACAAGCTGCTAACGAAAAGAATAAAAACAGGATTGAAACAAACACCATTAACTTTTTCATACTTCTCCCCCTCGTTCTTTTTAACATCTTATCAAGCGCTTTCATTACTGAAATGCTATTTAGTTCAGCGCTTTCATAAGTTAATGATAAGGTATTTACAACGCTTTCAAAATGCGGCATTTCTTTAAAAAATGTTTAAATTCTTATTATTGAAAAAAGAAAAGAGCAAGGCAATAAACAAAAAGACCTCATCACCTAGTAGTGAGAGGCTTACTTATTTTTTACTAATTTACGATATTCACTTGGTGTCTTTTTCATTTTCCTTTTAAATACTTGGCTGAAGTAGCGCTGATCGGTATAGCCGACTTTTTCGGCAATTTCGTATGTTTTAAGATCTGTATTTTGCAGAAAAAGGCATGCATATTCCATTCTGACATTTGTTAAATAATCGAGAAAGGTAAGACCGGTTTTTTGTTTAAAAAGCAGGCTGAAATAGCTAACACTTAATCCTACTTGTTCGGCTGTCTTTTCCACGCCAAGATCTGTTTTAAAGTTACTTCGGATATAGTCGAGCGCCTCTTCCATCATATCTGCAGCTGATTGGCTGGGCTTATATTCTTTCTTTAACAGCTCTTCAGTCAGAACATTGCCTCTTATATAATTTTCATATTTTAGTAATTCCTTGGCAGCATCAACGGAACGCTTTATTTCAAATAACTGCTTAACGACTTTACCAACCGAGATGATGCATTGATCAGAGCCTTCATGAAGAAGCTGCTGTGAAAATGCATCGGTAATATCTCCTTCTTGATTGATGAAGCGTTTTGCCATTTCAACGACTACCATCACTTCTTTATCTAACAGTTTGTAAACAAATAGGTTCGGATTCCACTTAGAAAGGAAATCTTCATTTTTTGTAAAAATTAATTCGATGTCTTCCTTATAGTTTTTTACGATCATTGAGAAATAAAGAGATTGTTTGTTGTTGATTTGAGCGTCCACTTTCCCTGATGTAATCAGTTCATAAATCGCATATTTCTCACGCTCATACACACTTACTTTTTGCTCTTTTAATTTGTTAAGCGCTCTTTTAACGCAATCTTCCAATTCGTCATAATCAATCGGCTTTAAAAAATAGTCGAATACGTTATTTTTAATTCCTTCTTTTGCATATTCAAAATCATCATAACCGCTTATTAAGATAACTATTGGCTTATTATCGATCTGATTTAATGTCTTTAACAGTTCAATCCCGCTCATTTCAGGCATTGAAATATCTGTTAATAGAAGATCTACTTGTTGATTTTTGATGATTTCCATGACTTCTTGTCCATTTTGAGCTGTCCCGATGATTTCACAGTCTAATCCCTGCCAATCAATGATTTGTGCAAGATTATTTAAGATTAACTTTTCGTCATCTGCAATTACTACATTATATCCCATTTAATCACCTTTAATTGGAAATGAAATTTTAATTAACGTACCCTCATTTTTCTTCGAACAAATGATGAGACCATATTTCTCTCCATAAAAAAGTCTTATCCGCTCATCAACATTGCGTACACCGTGACCAGTACTTGTTTGAGTATGATAATTCTCTAGTTTCCACTTATTTAATTCCAATAGTACACGTTCATCCATACCCTTACCATTGTCCTCAATCCAAAACTCGCCTTGACCGTTTGAAACCGTACCTCTAATCTTAATCAGCCCTTCTTCATCATCTCTGTTTGAAAACGCATGGATTAAAATATTTTCTACGAGCGGCTGCAGAATTAGTTTAAGTACCGGATAATTATTCAGTTCTTCCTCTAATTCTACTTCGAAAGAAAAACGATTATCAAATCTTATTTTCTGTATTTCCAGATAGCTGATAACATGACGGATTTCATCTTTTACTTTCACTTCATAACCCCCATTAATGCTGATGCGCAGCAACTTACCGAGGTTAATCGTCATTTTACTAATTTCCCTTTGCCCGTTTAAAGCTGCGAGTGCATTAATTGATTCAAGCGTATTGTATAAAAAATGAGGATTGATTTGCTGCTGCAGCACTTTAAACTGAGCCTCTCGCTTGCGTTCCTGTTCTGTCTTTATGTCATTCATCAATTGTTGAAGTTTTCCGATCATGTTATTAAAGCCTTGCGAAATGTTTTGTAATTCTTGAAATTTAAATCTTCCCATTCGTTTGCTCAACCTGCCGCTTTCAACTTGTTTCATGCGAATTAACAGTTCATGAATAAAACGAGAAATTATTTTTAAATACAATAAATTAAATAAACCCGCGATTAACACAGTAAACCCTACAACGACTAACATGGTGTTTCGGATATTGATGATATCACTGGCAATTATTTTCCAGGGCTTTATTGATACTAGGAAGAGCTGTGAGGTAGCCCCAGTTTCAAAACTAGACGGTATATAAGTAATCAAACTTTTTTCATCATCCCATTCATCAATGAGGTAACCACTTTTATTTGTTGGAAAATCAGAAAAGCTTTGACTGTCTAGAGTTTTACCAATGAAATTCCGATTTAATGAATAAAGCACAGTCCCCTCTTTATTTACAATCAATTCATGGCTGGGACCTCCATAAATATTTTTAAAAATCGGATCAAATAAATCTAGCTTTACATGTAATATTAAATACCCTAAATTATCAAGCGTGTTAAGATCCTTTACAACTCTTGATTGAGTTAGAATATAGTCCTGACTAAAAAAAAGGTTTTGATTTTCATATGGAGTTAACCAAACCGGACGACCTTTCTGCTGTAATACCTCATCCAAAAACAAACTTGAGCGAAGGGCATCTAAGCTCGTAACCTTATCATCGGTATAAGTAGTCACATTCCCATCAAGTGTAAGAAGAACGAGATTATCAATCTGTGAATTTCCATACATCTTTCCGGCGATTTCCTGCTGATCACTGTAAAATTCATAAATTGAGGAGGTATTTTGTGTATTTAAATAGTTCTGAATAGCACTTGATGAAACAACATAGTCAGAAAAGGAATTCACTTCAGAAACAGCAGCTAATAAATTTTGATCAACCGCCTTTAAAGTTTGGATCATTTGCTCACTAATATTTTTTTGTAATGTGGTGGATGAAATTTTGTAAGAAACAACCCCTAGAATAATAATCGGAATTAACACAAAACAGATAAAGGCTATAATTACCTTATGCTGAAATTTTATCATAACGGCACCTAATTCTTTTATTTAGCATTCGAATAGTGGTTAAACATCTTTTCTAGATTCTTAAGATAAACATCCATATTTTGATCATAGTAAAACTGTGCCGTATATTTTCGAAACTCGGATTCTGCAGCGGTCCCTCCTGCCCAGTAATGATTTGGCCAATTTACCATTTGCCCGCTTGCAATTTTTGCTCTTATTAAATGACCTTCTTTATGGGTGTTTGTAACTCCTTTAACAGCACTGATCGAACCTTCAAAACTGGAAATTCTTTGGGCATTTTCCTTACTTATTAAAAACGCTAAAAACGCTTTCGCTTCTTCAGGATGTTTCGTATCAGCTGAAATGGCAAAGCCGATATCAACTCCACCCAATACATTTTGATCCGTTTGATTCGATACTGGAAATGGAAAAATGCCATAATTTAAATAAGGATTCGACTTTTCGATCATCGTTAACGCCCATGTTCCCATAATGTACATAGAACCTTCACCGTTTGCAAATTTTTCATTTACCTCATAATAGCTGTCTTCAAAAGAATTTGGCTGCACATATGACAGCACAGTAAGGGTTTTTTCTGATATTTTTCTCCACCTTGGATCAGATACAATTGAAAACTCATCCTTTTCCCAATAACTCGTTTCGAATTCATTTGCGACTAAGTTTAGATTAAAAATACTCGCCTGGTTCACATCTTTGTTAGGCATGACTAAAGCTGTTTTGCCATTAGACTTTAACTCTTTCAAAACTTGAACAAACGAATTCCAACTGTTAGGAACAGATAAATTTAATTCCTCGAAATGATCCTTATTATATAGAACTCCTACCGCATTTTGCGTTAAGGCAGCACCGTACATCTTTCCGTTTATTAGATAACGATTTTGGATAGTGGGTTGGATATTTTTAATGAAGGGTTCATTTGATAAATCAAGCAGATAACCTTTTTCAGCTCTTACTTTATAATCTTGTTCAATCGGATAAGTAATAAAAAGATCTGGACTATCACCTCTTGCAATTCTTGCTTTTAACACTGTCATTGGTTCAGGTACAATGACCTGCTTAATCGTAACGTTAGGATGCAGCTTTTCAAACTCTTGAATGAGTTCATTAAAGACCACTTCTGTTTCAGGTTTCGGTGAAAAAAATTCAAGTTCAATCTTATCTTCTTGTATGAGAGATTGATTTAATTCATTTCCTGTACAACCTGCTAACAAGAAAATGATAAGAATGGGACTGATAGAAAGAAATCGCTTCATATACCCTCCTATATAACTACTGACTAATACTTTGTCTATCCTTTATATACTATAAATCTCACTGTTTTGCTAACCAATATCTCCTTTTTCCAATTTCATATTTACGAATTTGATGATTCAACTAGGTTGGGTTTCTTATACAGTAGCAAAAAGGTATGTTAATGTACAAACAAATAAAAAAACCGCACCATTTGGATCAAAAGTGGTGCGCCGCTATGTTTCTGTGATCCTGCTTCAATCTTTGCTAATTCAAAAGCTTACTCTTCTTCCATGCCATTTTTGACATAGGAAGCAGTGCATGGCTTAACAAAATTATTGAATCTGTTATAGATAAAGATTAACCTGTTGATAGGAATCTTTTTTTCTAAGGGGTAAACGATTTGAAATATACTTTATGTTTTTTAAAAAAGGAAAATAAGGTTCTGATGTTATTACGGGCAAAGGAACCAAATAAGGGAAAATGGAATGGTGTTGGCGGAAAGATTGAGAAATGTGAAACACCTGATGAAAGTTGCAAAAGAGAAGTTCTTGAAGAAACAGGATTAGTGTTAATGAAGCAGATTTTCAAGGGCATTATAGCCTTGAATGGGAATGAATGCATATATGTCTTTGTCAGCAATGACTTTGCTGGAAATATAATGCCCTCTGAAGAAGGAAGCCTTGAATGGAAGAATCTCGATTGGATTTTATCTTCAAGGGATGTTGTAGAGAATATCCCATTATTCATTGAGGATGTATTAGATTTAGATAGTGAAGCAAAAGTATACGACTGCAGCTATGGAGAATCTGGGGAATTGACGGGGTTTAATATTAAACTATTTCAAACCAACTAATTGGCCATGGTACGGTAAAACTGAGAGGAAAATACTTTACACCTCATGTGAAACAAGGCGACCATGTCAAGCAAGGAGACCTGCTGATTGAATTTGAAATCGATCAAATAAAAGCAGAGGGATTTGAAGCAACAACATTGGTTGTTATTACAAATACCGATCAATATCTTGACGTTAAAGCTGCTGCCAGTGAAACGGTAGAACAAAATGATCAGTTATTGAGGTTAACAGTTTAATCTATTCTTTAGGCTTTGTTACAGGCAGATGTGGATTCTCACGAAAACCTTATGAAGGACTAATCTCACTTGGGATTCTCCTGATTTGTCTTTCATCATGCTTATGAAGGACTAATCTCTCTGGGAATTCTCCTGATTTGTCTTTCATCATGCTTATGAAGGACTAATCTCACTGGGATTCTCCTGATTTGTCTTTCATCATGCGTATAAAGGACTAATCTCATTGGGGATTCTCCTGATTTGTCTTTCATAATAATCAACAATGAAATTTAACAAAGCTATTTGTTAAAGGGTTGGCCCAAATTGGACCAACCCTTTCTGATTCCTTCTCTTATTTCAGCAGTTCCACGAGTTCGGAATACTGAGAATAATGGAAGTAATGAATAAAACATTTTCATTCCACTAATTTAGAAAAAAATGGTCACGTCGACATTTGATCGCTGAATTTGTTAATCAAACGTTTAATTAGTTTTTTAAACCTTATGTACCAAGGCTTCACACTCGTTAATCAAACGTTTGATTAGTTTAGCGCCCGATTTAATTAAACGATTGATTAGTAAAAAATTGCTCTTAATACATTGTTTTCTTAAGTTCCACAATCTTCTTTAACAATCTTCTCGTATAAGCACCAAGATTAAACTCCTCTATTAAAAATCTTTCATTCTGATTAAGGTAGGATTCAAATTATAAAAAATAACCAATATTTACGTTTGAATGATTTTCAAAGTAAATCTTGGTTATATAATTTGGAGGCTGTTTCATTATTCATCCTATTTGGTTTATTTCATTCCGGATGTAGCAATACCTTCTACAATATATCGCTGGAAGAAGACGAAAATTAAAAATACTGGCACGATCGACAGTACCGACATAGCAAAAAGCGATCCAAGAGCAGCTTCTCCACCCGCATCGGTGAACATTCGAAGAGCGAGTGTTACGGTGTATTTTTCTACACCACTGAGATATAGAAGCTGGCTAAAAAAGTCATTCCAAGTCCAGATGAATGTAAATATGGTGGTTGTAACGATGGCTGGAACAGTTAGGGGCAATATAATTCGAAAATAGATAGCAATAGGTCCGCATCCATCTATGGTAGCTGCTTCATCCAATTCTCTCGGTAGTGACCGAATAAATTGAACGGTTAGAAAAATAAAAAATCCATCTACGGCAAAAAACTTCGGCACTACAATTGGCAAAATAGTATTAATCCATTCCAACTTATTAAAAATGATGTACTGTGGAACAATAAGTACATGCATCGGAATCATCATCGTCATCATCATCAAAGCAAACCAAATTTTTTTGTGTTTGAATTCCAACCGAGCAAATGCATATGCTGTTAGCGAGCAGGACAGGACATTGCCAATCACGGCCAATCCGACCATAATAAATGAATTTAGATAAAAGGTGGCGAACGTTGTACCTGATGTGCCTTTCCATCCTTTTATGTAATTCGAAAGCGTTAAATCTTTCGGCCACAGACTGTTATCACTCAGAATACTTTGTGTAGGTTTAAACGAGCTGATAATCATCCATAAGATCGGATAAAGCATTATTATTACTCCGACCAGAATGACAGCGTGCAATATCATTTTTTTAAAACGAAGTGGGCTTGTTATCCTTTTTTCCCGTGTCCTCAACATAAACCTATTTTTTTGTTGTTTAATCTGGATTGACTTTTCCATCTTATCACCCCTGATCCCCGTAATGAACCCATTTTTTCGAAGTTAAAAAGATAAGACCCGTAAAAAAGGCGATGATTAAAAGCAGTGACCAGGCCATAGCTGAGGCGTAGCCCATTTGGAAGTTACCGAAGCCATTCTGGTACAAATAAAGAGTATAAAACAGTGTAGAATTTACCGGTCCTCCTGTTCCGTTACTGATAATATAAGCTGGTGTGAATGCTTGAAAAGAACTAATGATTTGCATAATGCCATTAAATAAAATAATAGGTGATAGACAAGGCAACGTTATGTGAATAAATTGCTTCCATTTTCCAGCACCGTCCAAGGATGATGCTTCGTAAAATTCCTGAGGGATTTGCTTAAGTCCCGCCAAGAAGATAACCATAGGTGAGCCAAATTGCCAAACCTTTAACAATATAAGGGACCAAATGGCATAATCGGGCGTACCTACCCAGCTTGGCATATCAATCCCTGCATAACCCAGCAATTGATTGACAATACCACTGTCTCCGAACACCTGCTGCCAAAGAATTGCAATCGCCACGCTTCCACCAATCAACGAAGGAATATAGTAAACGGCGCGATAAATTCCTAGACCACGAATCCCTTTATTTAAGAGCAGTGCTAGAAAAAGAGCAAACGATAACTCCAGCGGTACTGCAACTAACACGTAAGTAACGGTAACCTTGAGTGCTTGAAAGTACTGTGGATCCTGGGTAAACATGGTCAGATAATTTTTCAATCCAACCCAGTTAGGTGAAGATACGAAATTGTAATTTGTAAATGAAAGGTACAAAGAACTTAGAAACGGAAAGCCACTAAACACCACCAATCCTATTAGCCATGGCGCCAGAAAGAGGTATGGAATTATCGATGACCACCGTTTTTGGTCAAATAAATTCAACATTGTTTGAACTCCTTTTTTAAGTACAAAAGCTCAAGATTTTTATTCATGAGCTTTTGCTCTTATAAAATTGACTTATCGGTTTAAAATTTGTTCAGCCTGTGAAAAGAATTCATCCACAGCTTGTGAGATGCTCTTTTGTTCAAAGGCAATGGCTTGGTTAGTGGACAGCAAAAGCTTCTGTACAGATGTACTATTACTCGGCATAGATGGATATGGCTTGGATGATTGGATCATTTCGTCAACAAATGCATATTCCTTATTCTCCGGTTCTCCAAGAAGAGGTTTGATTACTTCCTGCATTTGTTTAGAAGCTTGTGGACCATGCTCGCCTTTAAAAATTTTCGCAGCATCCGGATCGTTAGCAACAAAATTGATCAGCTTTGCTGCTTCCTTGGGATGTTTTGTCTTTGCGGATATTCCCAATGATGCGACAATCAGTGGAACCTTTTTCTCGCCATTTGGGTCCATAGGATAGCTAACTATGGCCAACTCGTCTTTTGCAGAGCCTTGATAAATTTTCAGCTGATTAGAGCTTTTACTAATCATCGCAACCTTACCAAGCGCAAGCATAGACTGCTCCTGTGTTTTATCCCCTTGTTCTGATTGAATGTCTGCAGGTGGAGTTAATCCGTCTTTACGCATTTGATCCCAGAAGGTGAACCAGTCGGTCAAATCCTGTTTATTGATTCCTAGTCCATCGCCTTTGAATACTGACTTTCCTCTTTGTTGTGCAAATAACTCGAGCCCGCGATATACGCCACCCTCGTCCTCAGTAGCCCATGCATCCTTACCCAACGATTTTTGAAGAGCTTTCGCGGTTTCAACATATTCATCCCATGTCCAGTTGTTTTTAGGAAGCTCTAGACCCGCTTTTTCAAACATAGCTTTGTTATAGATAACGCCGGTGATATTATGACCAAGACTAATCGCGTACAGCTTGTCATTGACTTTACCACCCTCAATATCCATCGGGTCTAAATCCTTCACATTTAAGTCACCTGACTCAACCAAGGGACCTAAGTCTAGCATCATATTACGCTTAACAAAGTCAAATTGAAAGAAGCTGCTGGTTTGCATCACATCTGGAGCATTTCCTCCCGCTGCCTGTGTTGTAAATTTCTCCGCATATTGGTTTTCCACTGTAAATTCTCTAGAGACTGTGATATTTGGATTTTTTTCCTCGAACAAGTCAAACAATTCATTCATCTTGTCATGGCGTGCTTGACCACCCCACCAGGCAACACGGAGTTCTACTTTCTCTTTACTGTCAGATGCTCCGCTCTTTGTTTCCTCGGATGAACAAGCGGCTAGTCCAAAAAATAGAATAGTAGACATGAATAGCAATAAGAATTTTTTAAGTTTCATAAACTTACCCCCAATTAATCAATTAAAATTTCAACTGTTGATCTACTAGGCATAGATGATTGAGCTCCGAAGCTTGTGACCGATAATGCTGCTACTATTTGAGCAAAGCGAATAGCATCATCTAACTTACCACCTTCTCCAAGATAGACCGCTAAGCCAGCATTGAATGCATCGCCAGCACCAGTAGTGTCCACGGCCACTACTTTATTTGCTCCTATATGAATGACACCATTCTCAACTGAGTAGGCAGCTCCGTCACCACCAAGTGTCATAACCACTTGCTTAACACCCTTTTTCTTTAGCTTGGGAATAATTTCTTCATACCTTCCGCCCCCAGCTGCTCGTCCTGTTGCTATGTACCTTGCTTCCGTTTCGTTTGGGGTAAGTATATCGATTTGCTGTAAAAGAAAATCTGACAGATGGGCCGCAGGTGCAGGGTTTAAAATAATTGGGACATGTTGGTTCTTTGCAATCCGAACGGCTTCTTCCACCACATTCATTGGGATTTCTAACTGTATTAATACAAGGTCTGCAGAACGGATGATTTCTTCTGCCTGCCGAACATGAGCGGGGGTCATTCGATTGTTTGCGCCCGGAGAAACAACGATACTATTCTCACCAGATTCATTTACAGTAATCATAGCCACCCCGCTTGAAACACCGAATACCGTCGTTACATAGTCTGTACCTATACATTCACCTTTTAATTTTGCGATCAATTCCTTACCAAAACCATCGTCCCCGACACAGCCAACCATTTCTACCTTAGCACCAAGCCTACTAGCAGCTACAGCCTGATTAGCACCTTTTCCACCTGGCATTGTTGCAAAATTACTTCCTATTATCGTCTCTCCTTCAAGTGCAATCCTAGGTGTACATATGACCAAATCCATATTTAAACTTCCGATCACCACAATTCTAGCCTGTTTTACCATAACTCCCCTCCGTTCAGCTATCATTTTTTACTCGGACGCTGTGGGCTTAAAAGAGTAATGATGTAACTCCATCTCGTGCAGTTTCCTTACACGACGCCTGAACTCTTCATCCGTGCTGAATTCTGCTTTCAAGAAACCCTCGAGCAGTTCGACCAATAAAACAGGCCCTATAATTTGTGCACCGACGCACATAACATTAACATCATCGTGTTCCACACACTGATGCGCAGAATAAATGTCATGACAGACGGATGCACGAATTCCAGGAATTTTATTGGCTGCGATACACGCCCCAACTCCAGTACCACAAACCATAACTGCCCGATCTACTTCGCCCGATAAGACTCCTGCACACACTGATCTAGTAATGTCCGGGAAATCGACGGGATCAGGGTCATAGGATCCATAATCGATCACCTCATGCCCCATACTTTTTAAAGCATTTACAACTGTGTCCTTTAAAGGAAAACCTGCATGGTCTCCTCCTACTCCGATTCTCATCATTTATACCTCCAAAGTTTTTTTGTATGTGCTTTCTATTCATCAAGCTTCTTTTTAAAAATTTTACTAAGATGTATAAATCATTACATTTTTTCAGTTAATCGTTTAACTTTGCTTTAAAATAAAAACCGATAAATCGGCATATTCAGATAGTGAAAATTAAATACAACCACTTGTTGTCTCTAGTTTGATGGATTCGCTACTGTACGGATTTTCCTTATTGCACCCGCAGGAATGCCGGATAATTAACTCAGTATCCATATAAGTGATTTCTCGCTTCACTTGCTTATTTATTATTCTAGCTAAGATTAATCTTGCAGCATGTACACCTAGTTCGTAGGCTGGTTGCTTTATCGTAGTAATTGGCGGATCGACAATATCAGCCCAATCGGAATCATCATATCCAACGACTGCAAGCTGATCAGGGATTGAAATACCTGATTCCTTTAGATATTTATAAGCCCCCAATGTCATTGAATTGTTTGAAATAAACACCGCATCCGGCTTGTTATCCTGTTCCATTAGCTCTTTCATTTTCTTGTAACCACTTTCAATATCAAAATTACCTTCCTTCACAAGCTCATCCGATTCGGTAATGCCATAATCCTCAAGAGCTCTCTTGTAACCAGTTAATCGATCTTTGCCAGTACTTATTGAAATAGGCCCAGTTATGATCGCTATTTTTTCATAACCATGCCGAATCAAATGCTCAGTGCCAGAATAAGAACCCTTAATATTGTTCGTCATGATCACATCGGATACCATGAAATCAGGGCAACGGTTCAGGAATACCATAGGCACTCCCGTTTTCTCCATTGAGCGGAAATAATCACCTGTGTTCCCTGTGGATGAGACGATAAGTCCGTCTACTCTTTTTCCTATCAATACTTTCAGATATTTATCCTCTTTCTCCACGGAAGAATCCGTGTTGCAAAGCAGTATGCTATAATCGCTCTTAGCTAGTTCTTCTTCAATCCCACGAACCACAATCGAAAAGAAAGGGTTTGCAATATCGGAGATTAGAAGACCAATGATGCGTGATTCCTGCACTCGAAGACTTTTTGCTACAATATTAGGTTGATAGTTCAGTTCCTGAATCGCTGAGAAAACTTTGTTTTTTACTTCATCACTTACATTTTTTGTTTCGTTCAATACATTAGAAACAGTAGCCGTAGAAACTCCAGCTAATGTTGCTACCTCTTTGAGGGTTGCTCTCTTCATTCAGAGTTTTCACCTCCTTTAATCGATTAACTAAATATTATTCTGAATATTCATTCTTGTCAACAAATTATTTAAATTTTACCAAGTGAATTAACGAAAAACATATACAGAAGAATTAGAAAGAATTTAGCTACTTAAGTAATAACAGCCTCAATACCTTAAAATTATGATGGCCGTAATCATTTAGTTCCTGGACAGAGCCCTCAATTCCTACATCCTCCACTAATTATTAAAAATATGACCAAGATTTATTTTGAAAAATTTACAAAATAAATCTTGGATATTATAAATCATTTCAAATCTTTGTCTTTACTTATCCTTGTTTCTTCGATTTTTAACTTCTTCCATTTTTGCATAATAGCTTTCTTCTACATCAATTCCAAAATAATTATAAAACTTAAGCATATAAGCGAGACAGTCGGACAATTCCTTGCCAATGTTTTCTTTAATCTGTTTCTTTGCTAACTCAAATGCCTGATCTTCGTCCATACCATTTTCAACATAGGAAGCAGTTAGATTAAATGCCTTACGGAGTTCCTCCGCTACCTCGGCAACCTCTGTCGTTAGCAGCATGTAATTATTTAAAAGAGAGTCTCGACTCTTAGCAAAGCTTTCCTCAGAGATTTCCCATCCCATTTCTTTTTGATACTGTTTCGCAAAAGTTTGTATTTCTTTCATGATGATCCCTTCCGTCCTTTGACCGTGAATTTGTTAATCAAACGTTTGATTAGTTTTTGGGCCCTTATGTACTAAGGCTTCTCACTAGTTAATCAAACGTTTGATTAGTTTAGCACTCGATTTAATTAAACGTTTGATTAGTAATTTATGTTTCTGGAAATTAACTGATCTATGTTTTTGCAGTATTTTCATTTATCCTTTGGAATCATTACTCAAAGGATGTCATGTGTGTTTTAACAATTTGATCATTATACTCATTCACTCTCTATTCCTATATGATAAATATTCTAAAAATTTCTTAGACGCTAGGGAAAGTGATTTTTGTTCTCTCATAGCAACACCAATATTTCTAAAAGCAGGAACCTCAAGCTCTCTCGCTATAATTTTGTGAGGAATACGCTGTAATATCAATTCTGGTAATATACTGATTCCTAGCCCATTTTCCACCATAGACATAATGGCATAGTCATCCCATGTTGTAAAATTAACATTCGGTGAAATATGGTGTCTCTCAAAAATTTCGGAGATTTCTGCTTTTGCCCCCTTTTCCAACAACATAAACGGACTATTCAGTAAGCCGTTGATGGGAAACTTTTCGCAATTAGCAAGAGGATGATTTTGAGGAATCACTACCAACAAACGGTCTTGTTCCAAAAAGATTGTTTCAAGGTCTGCTTTTGTAGGTAGCCGCAAAAATCCGAAGTCAACACGCCCATTTAAGATCCAGTTCTCAATTTCTGTATAATCACCAAGCAGAAATTCAAAATCTATCTTTGGATAATCCTTCTTAAAAATTTTAATAATGTTAGGGAGCCAATGAGATGCTACGCTGGAAAATGTCCCAATACGAATCATCCCAGATTCCATATTGTGTAGTTCTTCGATTTGCTTCATTAAGATTTCATACTCATTACAAATTCGCTTTAATTGGGGCAGTAACTTGAAACCATCCGAGGTTAAACTGATACCCGTACGTCCTCTTTCTAAAAGGAAAACCCCCCATTCCTTTTCTAAATCGTTAATCATACGGCTAATCCCAGACTGTGAATAGTCCAATGTTTCCGCAGCTTTTGTAAAACTACCCAATTCTACTGCTTTTACAAATGCCATATATTTTTGGATATTCATATCTCTTTCCTCACAACATCTGATTTTGTCATACATATCATGATAAACATTCGTTTTTGTAATGTATGTGAGTATGATATATTATTGCTATTAATTATTCAAGTTAGGAAAAGAAAAGGTATTTAACGATGTTTTTTGTGAGTGATAATATGAAAAAGGCACCAGACACCTACTATTCTCATCTACAAGAAACGGTCTATGAATCATTGACAAAGTTACCGATTCCATTTGAAGGAAGTATTGCCACCCTTGAATATGATTGAGGTTTTTTGATCACATATATTAAAAACGGATTAAGAATCAGCGAAATATAAGCTGTTTCGCAGATTCGTAGGAGTAGACGATGAAATCTAAAATTCAGTTTATATTATCAATGATTATTTTCGGTACAATTGGTTTAATTGTTCGATACATTGATCTATCATCGAGCGAAAGCGCTTTACTTAGCAGTTTCCTAGGATGCTTATTTTTACTGCTAGTATTCTTCATGATTAAGAAAAAAATATCATGGAATTTAGTTAAATCTAATGCTTTATTTTTGATTCTTTCAGGTATTGCATTGGGAGGAAATTGGATTTTTCTTTATCAATCGTATGACCATACGACAATTGCCAATGCAACGCTAGGTTATTACTTTGCACCTGTGTTTGTGATGATTCTTTCTCCCTTCGTACTTAGGGAACAGTTATCCATTAAAAAAATTGTGTGTATTGGTGTAGCGATCATAAGTATGTTAATGATTGTAGGAGAAGGACTGAATGCATCCAGATCTGATGATTTACTCGGACTTTCCTTTGGATTAATCGCAGCTGCATTTTATGCTGCGTTATTGCTTTTAAATAAATTTATTAAAGATATGGGTAAGTTAGAGTTGACCATCATTCAGCTTGGAACAACCACTTTACTTCTAATGCCATATGTTTTCTTGACTTCCGGCCTTGGTATCTTTGAAGTATCAAGTTCTTCCATTCCTTTTATTTTAATTTTAGGGATTATCAATACAGGGATTGGATTTTGGTTATTTTTCTCTGGTATGGAAAAGTTAAAAGGACAGAGTATAGCTATGCTAAGTTATGTAGATCCATTTGTAGCTATATTGATTTCTGCAATTATCCTGAAAGAACAAATGACAATTGTTCAAATACTTGGTGGTGTATTGCTATTAGGCTCTACATTTGTTAGTGAAATGAGATTAGTCAACTTTTCAAAACAACTAATGAAAACACCAGCTGAATAACGTTAAAATAGTGGGAAGCATTTGTTTCCCACTATTTTATATTAAAGTGTTTTTAAATTTACATTGTGAAGAAGTGCACTTAAAGTAACGGTGCAGGTTAGTTGAATAAGGAATGGGAATAATACTCCTAAAATGTTAAGGTGATAGAAATATGACTACTTTCTTACTTATATCCTGTATGCCAATTTGTGGTGCTGTTTATGTAAATTCAAACGACAAGTCGGGTTTTGATTTTGATACCAATAAAAAAATGCCCTCCATTCTAAATCACAAAAATCAAATTTCTTAAATTACACAGAAAAAAACAGTTTTTTTATTCCACAAAAGTATGTTCTCCATAAAAATCAGTCTTTGGTAAGATTCTTGGGATCATATAATCAAGGGATTTAGGTTATGCTGACAGATAAAATGTAGAAGAGATTGTGGAGTTTCCTTATTTGAGCTATAGGTAGTTTCACTACATTTGATAATATTTGGAATAATTATTATGAGGTTACTTTCTTTACCGTTCGTTCTCAATATGTTACAGTGACTATAGGAGGATGAAAATAGAATGGCAAGAAGTAAAGAATTCGAAGAGAACGTAGTATTAGACAAGGCGATGAAGCTCTTTTGGGAACAAGGTTATGAGAAGACATCCATGACCGATCTGGTCGAGCATATGGGAATCCATCGCAGAAGTTTGTATGATACATTTGGCGACAAACATACGCTGTTTTTGAAAGCTATGGATCGATTTCGCGATAAAGTCAGTGCTGAGCTTACGGGAGAAGTTAAACGCTCCAAGAATGCAGCGGAGGCTCTTCAGTTTATTTTTAGTTTCATGATATATGGTGAAGAGAACTCTCCTTCAGGCTGTTTAATGGTGAATTCGGCGGTGGAACTGGCAATGCGCGATGCTGATGTGGATTCAAAGTCCACTGAATCGTTCACACTATCAGAGCAGCTACTCAAGGATATTATTCTGTGGGGGCAAGAGGAGGGAGAATTTACTTCAGAGTATGATACCGGCGAACTGGCGGAACATCTGCATACTGTGTGTGTTGGGTTAAGGGTAATGACAAGAACCTCCATTCCCAAAGAAAAATTACACCGTATAGCTAATTTATCGATAAAACTTTTAGATAAATAGTTCCTATAAGAGAAAGTCTGAACTGTAGTAAAGCTTTCTCCTATGAAGATATCAATGTTTATGCACTTTTTAGAATGATTGTTCTCATATATGAATCTTGCCTTGCTTAAGCTCTCACCATGAAGGGATTTTTCTTTTGTGTTTTTTAGAATGATCGTTCTTGTATATGATTCTTGCCTTACTTAAAAATTTCTCAATGAAGGGATCATTCCTTTGTGCATTTTAGAATGACCATTCCCATA
Source organism: Neobacillus sp. CF12 (assembly GCF_030348765.1). GTDB lineage: Bacteria > Bacillota > Bacilli > Bacillales > Cytobacillaceae > Neobacillus. The sequence continues at coordinate 3,185,574 of NZ_JAUCEU010000007.1, forward strand.
TAGCGAGACTTGCCTATGCCCAAAACTTCTCCTTAAGGAAATCATTACTTGCGTAGTTTTGAGGAGTAAGACATTTTGTTGTACCGAAATAAACATTAAAAGGAGCACATAAAAATGAAAATTTCTGAACAAGTCGTATTTGTAACCGGCGCTAACCGAGGTTTTGGACGCCATTTAGCACTTGAACTTCTATCCAGAGGGGCTAAGGTTTATGCCGGTGCAAGAAATCCGGAGTCCATTGACATTCCCGGTGTAATTCCTGTGAAGCTTGATATTACCAACCCTCAAGAGGTAGCTGCAGCCGCTATGGTCGCTAAGGATCTTACGCTTTTGATTAACAATGCAGGATCGTCTACAGGTGCTTCTTTGATTGACGGTGATCTCGATAAAATACATTTGGAGTTTAATACGCATTTCTTTGGCACACTTTCCATGGTTCGAACTTTCGCACCGATTTTAGCAAATAATGGGGGAGGAACGATTCTGAATATTCTTTCCGCATTATCTTGGGTCAGTTCGGGAACTGTTGGCGCTTATACAGCTGCAAAGGCGGCAGAGTGGGCATTGACAAACGACCTACGTTTAAATCTCTATCCTCAAAATGTGAGAGTAGCTGGATTACATGTAGGCTTCATGGAGACAGACATGACATCGAGCTTAGAAGTTCCCAAATCCAACCCTGAGGATATCGCAAAAATTGCTGTTGATGGATTAGAATCCGATAGCTTTGAAATTGTTGCTGATGACGTGAGCCGAAAGATCCAAAGAGTTTTTGCCGGTGGTGTATCTGCGATATACCCACATCTCTCCTAATACAAATTACTAATACAGTGATTTGTCCAAGTTTTCAAACAAAAGGTAAAAGGACACCCGTATACAACGGGTAACATAATTTGAAGAGGAGTGTACAAAAATGGATAAATTGTGGAGCAAAATGAAAATTGGAAATTTGGAATTACCTCATCGTTTAGCGATGGCACCAATGACACGTAGTAGGGCGCATGAAGATGGTACACCAGGAGAACTAAGTTCCCTTTATTATGCTCAAAGAGCATCAATGGGATTAATTATTAGTGAAGGTACACAACCTTCTGATGATGGACAAGGTTACTTATGGTCACCTGGCATCTATACTGAAAGGCATATTGAAGGGTGGAAAAAGGTTACGGATGCTGTGCATGAAGCAGGTGGATTTATGTATATCCAATTAATGCATGTCGGTCGTATGTCGCACCCTGACAATACACCACATCATCGTCAAGCAGTTGCACCATCTGCGATCGCACCTGGAGTAGAAATGTTTACTGCTAAAGGGATGCAGGAAATACCCGTTCCCCGCGAGTTAAGTGAAGAAGATATTCAAACGACAATTGCAGACTTCCGAAAAGCAGCATCTGCAGCTATTGAAGCAGGAGCTGATGGTGTTGAAATTCATGGAGCAAATGGTTATCTAATTCATCAATTTATCGGTGAAAATTCTAATAAACGAACGGATAAATACGGCGGATCAATAGAGAATCGTGCTCGCTTTGCTATCGAAATAACGAAAGCAATCGTTGAAGAAATTGGAGCAGAAAGAACGGGCTTTCGTATCTCACCAGGGGTACCTCTTGGTGGAATTGAAGAAGGTGAACAAGGTCCTGAAGTTTATCTCCATCTTGTAAAAGAATTAGCTCAATTCAATTTGGCTTACCTTCATGTTATGCATGTAGGAAACGAAACACTGCTCCATGAAATTCGTTCAGTTTGGTCCAATTCATTATTAGTCAATCGAGCTGGTCGAGCTCTAGAAAATATTAGTGTAGATATTGATAATGGCGTTGCAGATATGGTACCAGTTGGTGTATGGTCATTAGCTAATCCGGATTTAGTAGAACGTCTCAAAAAAGGGTTTCCTTTGAATGAAGCAGACCGTACAACATTCTTTGGTGGTAACGGAAGCATGGGTTATACGGATTATCCTACGATGAAAGAATTAAAATCTCAAGAGGGGTAAGTATAGCTTATAAGGTGAAGAATGGCGTACAACTGAAAAATTTTACGCCATTCTTTCATCAAAATTAGAAACTATGGGAAACAGCTGTCTCGATAATTAATATAATAAAAGTTTGTGCCCCTTTTTTGGCTCAACCTGAAAATCAGTGCTTGACGCGTGAATTAGGTGTATTTGCAGTGTTAGATGCATTCTTGGGCATATACCCCTTCAAGCACTGGTTTTTGTTTTGAGTCACTTACATTCAACGCTAGAGATTGCATTTCAATGCAAAAGCACCAAAAAATTGTAGAGGAAGAGGATGAAAAAATGAGAGCTGCTCAAATGCAGAAATATACAAAAGAAGTTCAAGTGGAATTGAATGATGTTAAAATACCAGAATTTAGTAGCCGGGAGGTACTCGTTAAAGTAAAAGCAGCAGGTGTTAATCCAGTAGATATCCTTATTTTAAATGGAAGTATTCGAATGATTTCTGATTATGATTTACCATTAACTTTAGGAAATGAACTATCTGGAGTTATTGAGGCTGTTGGAAAAGATGTTAAGAACTTCCACGTTGGTGACCACATTTATACGAGGTTGCCAGTTAATCAAATTGGAGCTTTTGCTGAATATGCGGTCGTCAATGAAGATGCTATATCCATAATGCCTAAAAATCTATCCTTTATTGAAGCAGCCGCTGTTCCTCTCACTGCTTTGACTGCTTATCAAGCATTAAATGACGTACTCAATGCTCAGCCTAACAAAAAGCTATTTATCCCTGGAGGAACCGGCGGCTTTGGTGCTATGGCAATCCCCATCGCCAAATCAATGGGGTTATATGTTATAACAAGCGGCAGTGAAAGAGGTAGATCCCGTACACTGTCGATTGGCGCCGATAAATTCATAAATTACCATGAGGAAAACTATGCCAACATTTTATCTGATATAGATTATGTTATTGACACCTTGGGAGCAAAAGAGATAAAAGCAGAACTTGGTATTTTAAAGCCTCAAGGGAAATTAGTATCATTAAAAGCCGTACCTAATTATCGCTTTGCGGTTGAAAATAATTTTCCAGTGTGGAAAAAACTATTGTTTGGTTTAGTGGGTGCTCGTGTAGATTCTTTAGCACGTAAACATAAAAATGAATATCACTTTTTATTCGTGCAAGCCAATGGCAGTCAATTACAAAAAATCACTAACCTTGTTGAAAAAGAAAATATCACGCCCTCTATTGATTCAATTTATAATTTTAATGACATTAACAAAGCATTAATAAAAGTTTCTACTGGACACTCACAAGGCAAAGTTATTGTAACCTTCTAATCTAAAATTTAAGTACGTGGATGAACTCTTCTAAACTATAAGGTGCTTTCCTTTTATAGTTCCAGCTACCAATAGGGTAGCTTTTTATTTATTTCGCAAACGGGGAACTTCAATTATGAGATGACTCACAATTGAAAAAATTATTTTATTGACCTTCTTTGGAAATAAAACAGCACCCTTGAAAGAGTGCTGGAAACCTATTATGGAAGTCCTATTTCTATTCAATCGATGAAGAATTTAACTTTGCTCCTTTAACCTAGCTCTACGAAGATAGAAGCCGTATATGAAACCAGTCATAATGTTATAAATCGAGAAGCAAATAAAAATATTTCGATAAACCATTTCCAAAGATAAACCTTCTTGAATGGTTATGAGTAATCCAGAAATAGTCACTCCGAGACCCGCACCGAAAAATTGCATTAATTGGGCGATTCCTATCCCCGAACCAATTTGATGGATGGGCAAGATCCTTGTTATCTCGTTTGAAATACTCGAAGAAATTGCCGTAAAGCCAACGCTAGCAAACATATAAATGAAAAGGATAAAATAGGGATTTGCAGAAGAGAACCATGCAAATAAGATTGAGGCACTTAATAACAATAACTGTCCAAAAATAATTAAGGGTGCATTCCCAAAACGGTCAATGAATCTTCCTATATATATGCCAGCAACCATGGCGATAATGGCACCTGGAAAAATCATCAGTCCTAGCTCTGCTGGTTCTTTTCCGAATACAGTTGTGAGAATAATAGGCATTAAAAACAGAAGTGAAAAGTTAATGAAAAAAGCAGAACAATTAATAAGAAGTAGCTTTGTATATTGCTTATTTCTAAGTAGGATTAGCGGAATAAACGGTTCTTCCGTCTTATTAAGATATTTCCAACATACCGCAAAAAGAACGACTGTTCCTAATAGTATCCCATACGAAAATGTAGATAGAAAAAGTAACAGACCTGTTACACTAAGCCCCGTAAGAATAGCACCGAATAAATCGAAATGTCCTTTTTTAATCACCTCATTAGGCAATAACTTTAGGAAGAAAGGAATAGACAGGACAGAAAAAATAGTGACAACGAAAAGATAATTCCATCCTAAGTATTGAGTAATCACTCCCCCTAGTACAGGACCTAACCCAAATGCCAAAGAGGCAGCTGAAGCAATAATCGCCATCGCTTTTCCACGCCTTGATAGAGGGATATACCGTCCAGCCATGATCATACTTAATCCCATAACGGCTCCTGCTCCAGCTGCTTGAAGAATTCTAACCCCTAATAGGATAAAAAAATTAGTTGAAAAGAAACCGATGACTGATGATATTCCTAATAGGCAAATTCCATGGAGTAGAAGTCTTGAGAGGGGAACAAAATCAGATAGGCGACCAAAAGTTAACGTTGAAATGGCAAACATGATGGAATAACCTGATACCAGCCATGAGCCCAAGGATGAGCTTAAGGAAAAGTCTTTAAGTATAAAGGGTAATGCAACATTAAACATGGTTGTATTCATTACAACAAGCAAAGTGGTAACACTCCATATTAAAAGGAGTTTATTCTCTTGTAATTGCACCGTGCTTTCCATTTTGGAAGGAGCCGTTAGAATAGAAGGCATTTGTTCCCACCTTACCTTTTTAAAATTGAACTTTACATCGTACTACAAGCTAAATGATAGCTAAAACTTTATGGATCTTACTTTGAATGGACTTTCTTTTTACAAGAGATTAGTTATATTAATCTATTTTCAATCTTTTTCCGGCAGAATTACCCTTCAAAATCATACATGTACTTGTAGAATGTGCCACAAGACTTTGTTTTTCATCATATACATGACACTCCAGCAATCCGACTGATGAACCTTTTTTTATTAATTTTCCCTCAGCTCGAAGTCTAGATTTAAAAATAGGTTTTAGGAAATTTAATTTAATTTCCATCGTCGTAAAAAGTTCTTCCTCAGCTAATGTAGTTACAAAAGCTAAGCCCATCGCAGCATCGGCTATGTCACATAAAATTCCCCCGTGCAGCGTACCCATTGGATTATGTAACCTTTCAGTTGCATCGATTTCAACTACAACTCTGCCTACTTCCACTTCCGTTACGTTAAAACCTAATACCTCCGCAACGGGAGCTCCAGGTAATTCACCGGCTGCTATTTTCTTTAAAACCTCTAAATGATTCATTCTTTTCACCCTCCATATTAAATAAAAAAGATTAGACAAAATCATTACTTTTTTAGAACGTCCATTCTAAAATTGTTAATCTAATACCGCTAAAGTGGAATCAATGATGTTTTGAAGTTTCTCTTTATCTGACGTTGTTTTGGCTAATACTCTTACCCCAATAAGTGAATTGTGAATAAATTGAGATGATTTTTCTATATCAAGTTGATTGGATATTTCCCCACTTATTTGGCCCTGCAATAGTAGTTCGCATATAAATGATTCTGTCTTACTAAAGCTTCTACTAATCCTGTCAGCAACTTCTTGGTCATGTAAGGCTAATTCTACAGCTGTATTAACAATTAAACATCCTGGGGGTTTTTCTTCATCCGAAAAAGCCACCATTTCAAATAATCTTCTTATCGCTAACTTGACCGAATTAAAAGGTTTAATTTGTTGCTCCATTCTTTTTCCGATTATTTCTTCGAAGAGTTGTAAAGCTCTTAGAAATAACGTCTGTTTATCACCAAATGTGTCATAAATACTTCGACGGTGTATGTGCATATAGTCTACTAAATCTTGCATAGACGTTTTTTCATATCCATTTCGCCAAAAAAGCACCATTGCTTTTCGTAAAACCTCGGCTTCATCAAATTCTTTGTGTCTAGCCATTTTTTTCACCCCCTTTTAAAAAATTTTATCATTTTTAGAATGATTGGTAAAGAATATTCGAACTATTCAAACGGTACGGGGGTAATGAGCAGCGGTAACATCGATATTTTCTTGTTCATTTCAAAGAGATTGTGAAGAAATGTACTTAAAGTAACGGGTGCATGAGTTCAAGATCGGATGCTATTTATCGCGGCTTTTTCTTTTTGTGCTAACTGGCAGGATAGTTCAAAAAGTGATAATAAAAAAGCTAAGCCTGAGGAATGATAAAAAAAACATTCTGGAGGATGTTGGTAGAGATGAATAAAAAGAAAACATTTTCGTTAGCTATGATAATCATTCCATGGCTTTCTGTTCTGTTCATGGATAAAAAATCACTCGTAAGGTATTTTCCCGTAGCAAGTTTTATTAACTTATTTATAAGTGTCTTTAGTGTCATCGGAAATAAGAGAAGATGGTGGATAAATAAAAATCCATTTTCCCCTGGTAATGTAGATTTCTCATATATATTAGGACCATATTTTGTAGCAACGCTATGGATATTTAAACTAACTTACGGTAATTTTCCAAAATACCTCGTTACCAATGCCATTGCGAATATTTTTAATGCTTTTCTACTTGGTTCTATGTGGGAAAAATTTGATATATTTAAATTTAAAAAAATAAATCATACCATTTGGTATTTTATTTGTGTATTATTATCAATTTTTATCTATGGCTATCAATACATTGTGGAAAAAATAATTACAAATGAAAACAAGATAAAATCAGTGGAATAATTGTTTCCTACTTAGTTGTTTAAAGCAGTATTGTTAAAGAAGAACACCTTTTAAAATAACAATAAATTTAATATTTTAAAGGTGTTGTTATTTTTTGAAACAAGCGAGAATGTACAGAATATCTCTACTATTAACCAAACTAATGTCAACCTTTATTGTATTCTTTATTCAACTAAGGGTAGTAAGAGTGAAATAAAGCAACGCAATCGCGTTGCTTATTTTAATGTTAAAAATATTTCCTATATAATTCATGTCTGATGCTTCCACTGAGTTGGGCATAGATCCGGGTCGTTTCACTTTTTTCATGACCTAATAAGCTTTGAATAACATCCAAAGGAGCTCCATTATTCAATAGGTGGGTAGCATAGCTATGCCTAAGTTGGTGTGGATGAATGTCTTTGCTAATGCTGGCGCGATTGGAAATGCGTTTAATAATGTAACGCATCTGCAATGCTCATTCGATGCGGATCGCGTTCCGTGACAAAAATAGCAGGATCCCGGTCTAAACGATTATCCAGATATCGTTTTAACCAAATTTCACTGCGGATATTAAAATAGACTTCACGTTCCTTATCGCCTTTACCTCTTATAACGGCGGAACGGTTCGACCAATTAATTCTGTTTCTATCTAAGGAAACAATTTCTCCTATTCGGCATCCTGTAGAGAACATGAACTCAAACAAAGCTTTTTCCATAATGTATTTGGAGAAAAGCCTTCAATTCTTTTATCTGCTTCATACATTTCCCATGCTCTAGATAATAACAATTTCATCTCACCCAATGATTATCTTTTTATGGGAATTATTGACCGGATTGACGAAATCGAAACGGCAGTTCTTATTAAGCTAAAGAAGCAGTTTCCCAAAAAGAATCTCTGCCAATACGGCATACATTTTCTTCCTTTTCTGAGGACGGCGGCTACTAGCATACTAATGATATATGATAATTATCAGCAAGGGGGAAATCATGAGCAAAACAGAGGAATTAAAAAAGGAATTGCAGGTCTTGACCAGTCGGCGTGATCGTATGCAACAGAACCTTTATGAAGTAGAAAAACGCATTAACGAAATTGTTAATGAATTGAAAAAAAAATAAAAGAATGGGAGCGCCCACGCGGGTGTTTTTGACTTATTTATTTGTAAAGGAAAAATTTTTAACTTGGTTGCTACGGCAGCATTTTTTTCTTTAACTAACGGACAGTATTGTTGAATAAGAGTCACCTAATTTAGGTAAAGATAAAAAAAAATATTGGAGGTTCATCAATGGGCCAAGTCCTTTCCTGGATTGTAATTATAGTACCCTGGTTTTTTCTTGTACCACTAAATTCAATTAGGATAAGAAACTTTTTATCAGTTGCGTTTTTTACTGTTTTATTGAATACAGTTTATTTCCAAATGGCAGAGGTTTGGAATTGGTGGACGGTAACAAATAATTTATTTTTTCTAACAAATATTTCATCGTTTACATATGGACTACTTCCCGTCACTACCATCCTTGTATTTTATTTTTTTTATCCCAACGTTTGGTTATTTTTCGGAGCTAATCTCATCTTGGATGCAATACAAGCATTTATTATTAGCCCCTTTATTTTTGAAGAATTTAGACTTTATGAGTTGAACAATATGAGTAATTTGGGGCTTTATTTTGCGATTATTAGTCATTTACCAATAATTTATCTTTATCAAAGATGGTATGATTCTGTATTCAATCATAAAAAAAACTATTAATTATTGTGTTCAAATATAGGGTCATTTCTTCAAGAAGAAGGTCCCTATTTTCTTATTTAACAAGAAAGTTTGTGAATTATTGTACTTAAACCATCGGGTGCGTTAACACAATAAGGAGTAAAGTAAAATAGCCTAAAATAAGCAAGTTTTTATGCACAACTTGCTATTTAAGATTTTTTCATTCATAAAAGATACTGCCATTAACAGAGTTTTTAATTGCTATAACAATTTAATCATCTAGGAGCATTACTTTGAAAAAGGCTGTAAAGGTATTAGCAGAAATTTCCCATCCCTTTTCTTTTTGATACTGTTTCGCAAAAGTTTGTATCTCTTTCATGATGATTCCTTCCGTCCTTTGACCGTGAATTTGTTAATCAAACGTTTGATTAGTTTTTGGGTCCTTATGTACCAAGGCTTCTCTCTAGTTAATCAATCGTTTGATTAGTTTAGCACCCGATTTAATTAAACGATTGATTAGTTTTTCAAATCAATTAATCGGCCATTATTTTGATATAAACGATACTTTCCTGGAGCTACTCTTTCGAGAATTCTGTATTCATCACTAACAGTAGATGAAGAATTCCCGCCGAGCGATTTAGGAACCATATCGGCCAAAGACGTCCCAACATCTTTCCATGTATTTGGGTACTTTTTTTGTATCCACTCATTAACTTCCTTAATGGTTCCCTCTCCGCCTAAATCATCCAATGCAAGAATAATAGCTTGATTGAGATTCATCATAAACACCATTCCTTTGATAGATAATTTTAGTTTACCTTCCATTTAAGAAAGTGTCTTGTTATTCTGAATTTTATTAGACTTACTTTCAATCAAACGTTTGATTAGTTTTTCCCCTTTTTCTGATAAAAAAAAACGGTCCTAGCAACGGTAATTTTAGTAAGGACCGAAGAAAAGATGATATTATATTGTAAATCTGCCTTATCTTCATGTTGCATTCATAACGACGTCTTTAAACATTGCAATTTCTTTAGCAAGGGATGCTCTCATTTTGTCTCCACATTTCTGACTACAAATTGTGAAAATTCCATCTATACCTTCCAATTTTGCTTCAGAGTTTTCCCCCGGGATAATCATAGGAACACTAGTATTTCGTGATTCAAGATGAATATGTATCATTCTCCCGTCACTATCTGAAATCTTTTTCCCCTCCACGAACTTGATATTTATCGTAAATACTTCCTTATCTTCCTTTATTTTTTTCATGCACCATGCACATTTCAACATAAACAATCACCTTTTTTATAGATTAAATGCCCTCAATCATTTAGTTAGTTTGATCATTTCAATACTTAAGCTTTGAGTAACGCATTAACTCCCCTTAAAAACCATCCCTGTTTATTAACCTATACTCTTTAGTTTAGCCGCTTCTGCAATTAGCGCAAATATATAGGCAGTATTTCGTGATTTTCTTGATACCTCATGGCGAACACCCGTCTCGCCTCTTAACCAACGTTCATAGTACCCACATACAAATTCAAAATCCTTATAGTTTATTTTTCTATCAAATGACAGATTAACACTTGGTCTATTGTTCCTTGCTTTACTAATGATTAAATAATTCCCCTGAGTACTAACCTGAAACCATAAAGGTTCTCTTCTAACTTGCGGTACCGTTTGAATTTCAAACTCTGATAAACTTGCCTTGTCGTGAATTTTATCCCATAGTATCTGTGCATTCATCTATATCCCGCTCCTCTGTAAAATTGGTTTTCTGAATATTCACATTAATATTATAACAAGAACACTCCTGAATTAATCAGTCTGATAAATGTTTATATATATTTCCTTTTAGAATTTATCATAATAAAGAATCTAATAAAAAAAAATGATATTATTATGATTATAGATACATTAGGGAGGCTATCATGAAAAAACTCGTAAAAGTAGTTGCGGCTGTAATTGAAAATGAAAATAATGAAATATTATGTGCGCTAAGATCACCAGAAATGTCTATCCCTAATATGTGGGAGTTTCCAGGGGGTAAAGTGGAAGCAAATGAAGATATATACTCTGCACTTGAAAGAGAAATTGACGAAGAACTCAATTGTAAGATTGAAACAACAAAAGAAATCTTTAACAACAACACACATGAATATGAAACTTTTATCATTAACTTAATTTCAATTAAATGTAAGGTTGTCGAAGGTGCACCTACACCTAGTGAGCATTCAAAGTTAATCTGGTTAAAAAGAGAAAATCTTAATTCACTCAAGTGGGCTCCAGCAGATATTCCCGCTGTTGAGCAGTTAATTAAAGAAAAATAGTCTTCTCAAATGAGAAGACTATACTTTTTCAGTAAACTCGGTATATATGGTTGCTGGTATGTTATTCTCTAATTTAATTTTAACTGTAATAGGTTTCTCACCTTCATATTGTACCGTATCACCTCGCCCAATATAAATGAAAGGCTGATTCTTCCCATCTATTTCTCTGTACTTCCTAACAAATAAATGAAGATTGACGTTTTGCCGTTTATTATAGATTATATTCTGTCCTCTTTCAGTATTTTGTGATGTAGTATTTGGTGTTTGCCATTGAAAATAACTCTCATCAATAAATTTATCCTTATAGTTAATACTTTCCTTTATATCCTCTTCTTTGTGCAGATCGATAAATAAAAAATATTCATTACCATTGGTTATGAGACCTTGACCCCTATAGGAACTGTGGATTTTACGGTAGTTAGAAAGTAGAGCTGCATCCACCATCTGATATTGCTCATAGAGTTTAAAATGTGGAACACCGAAGTACTCAGCCTTAAATTCCTTTTCATATCGAAATATCCCATAGGTAATAATATCTTCGATAAACTTCCTATAATCTTCATTTTCCAATAGATCTTTAAAAAGTGGAGTCTTACTAAGTTTGCCATTGCTATATTGAACTAGTTTAGGTTTATTCTTTAATTGGCTACTATCATAGTAGTTTTGATTTAAGCATTCAAAGGCATGTAAAACACTGTCATCATCAATTTCCGTTATTACCTTTAGAATTTGCTTCTTTGCAATTTCTAAATTTATTTCATTGTTCTCTAATAAATAACGAATGATTACAAACTCATAAATCCGCTTAAGTGGAAGCTTGCTTGAAAGTTCTTTTAAAGTCCCTTCAAAAGCCTCATTCTGTAAAAGTCCCTTTAAATACTCATCCTTCTCTACCTTTGCCACAAATTGTAAGTATGTTTTTTCACGATCAATGAATTTAACAGGATCAGGTGCTCCGTCATATTTTAAATAATCCAATAGCAAGGTTGGTATCCGGCCTTGATTAAGTTTCTTAAATTCAAAGTACTCTTCCTTAAGGTACTTAATTGAATTAAAGTTTTCACTATCAATCTGAGTTAATATTCTTTCCTGCGTTATTTTATCCATTTGAATATGAGTACACCCAGGGATATTAGCAAATCCTGTTGCTACTGCAACCTTCAAACTTTCTTTATCATAATAACGACTTCCGTTTAATGCTAGTGCAATTAGGAATGTTTTGTTATGGTTTCCGATAAAGTCTAGTACCGTTAAGAAAGTTTTTTCTGCATGTTTCCGTAACCCTCTCCCTAGTTGTTGTATAAATACTATTGGAGAATTGGTTGGTCTTAACATCAATACAGTATTTATCGATGGAATATCCACACCTTCATTAAAAATATCAACTGTAAAAATGAACTCTAATCCGTCATGGTCACTTTCTAATTGATTAATAAAACGTTCACGAGTCTCTGATGAATTTCCACCGTGTAAACAAACACTCTGATAACCTCTTTTATTAAATTCACTAGCCATATACTGGGCATGCTCGATACTGGCGCAGAAACCAAGACCCTTTCTTTTTTCACCGTCATGACCATAGAAGTCCATTTTCTCAATAATAAAATCAACGCGTTCGTTTACCTTTAACCTTTTGGTAAGTTCAGCGATATCGTCAATGTTCACATCACTCAAATCTATGCCTTCAATATCAGTTATACCAAAGTAGTGAAAAGGAATAACTAGCTCGTCCTCAAGAGCCTCATGCAAGCGGACTTCTATTGCAACATTATTATCAAAAATATCAAAGACATTATAACCGTCACTTCGCTCTGGTGTTGCCGTCATTCCTAACGTAAATTTAGGCTTAAAGTAATCTAAAATTGTTTGATAGGTTGGGCTAGTCGCATGATGTGCTTCATCAATGATCAGATATTCAAATTCATCCCTTTTATATTCATGAAAACATTTAGACATGGTTTGAATAGTGGCAAACACATAATCAACATTTTTTTGTTTATGATTACCTGTTAATAGACCAAATGTTAGGCCTTCATTTGGTAATAGCAGTTCAAAGGTTTCCTTTGCTTTTTTCAAAATCTCTTCTCTATGAACAATAAATAGAAGTCTCTTTGGTCTAAAGCTTTTCACATCGAATGCAGACATATAGGTTTTGCCCGTACCGGTTGCAGCAATGACAAGTGCCTTTTTCTCCCCAAAATTTCTCAGTCTCTCTAGATTTTCTGTAGCCCTTCTTTGCATTCTATTAGGGACAATGTATTTTTTATTTTCATAAATCAGGTTACGTGATTGCTTTGTATCGTTAAAGCTCTTAAGAAACTCATCATATCTACTAATAAAATCTTCGTCCGCAACTTCACTCATATTCCACAGATAATCATATTCTTTTAAAACATCCTGTATAAAGCGGCCATTTTCTTTAGTGATGATTTCAACGTTCCATTCGATATTACTCTTCAAAGCACTCTGTGTAATATTCGAGGAACCAATAATCACCTTATAGCTATCTTTGTATTCAAATATGTATGCCTTCGTATGGAAACCAATTTCTTTATCTGTAACAAATACCTTTAAATCCACATTTTTAAACTCTCTAATCTTTTCCAAGGCCTTTGCATCAGTGAAATTCAGATAAGTTGAAGTAATGATTTTCCCTTTGACTCCCTTTTCCTCAGCTTCCTTCAAAGGATCAAGCAAAAGCTGTAGACCACTAAAGTTAATAAAAGCCACACTAAAATAAAACCTCTCGCACTCATTCATGGATCTCACTAATTCTCTCAATAAATTCCCTTTATCGGAATTCACAATTAACTTCTTTTCGACCGTATCCATCGATTTTCCCCTGACTATATAATTAATATCTGTCTTGTTAATGTTATTTTTTGGATATATAAAATTGTACAGTATATGGGGAAAAATAAAAAGATCTTCTATTCGATGAAGAATAAAAGATCCAATCTCCTTGAGCTTATGTAACGACGTCATAGTGCTGTGAGGTTTTTATTAAACTGGTTATGATTCCATTAGAAACCTACCTATTAATTAGTTCTACTTATAATCATTTTTTGGTCCTATATCCATTATAACCTCAACCATATTGGAAGAACCCATCTTAAGTTTAGGCCTATTCTCTGAGTCCGGTGAACTATAAAGCTCCAATGGGCTAATCATTACTCCTTCTGGGGTGTTATGAAGAATTCCGGGTACGCAAGTATAAATTCTATCATTGTTATTTGCATTTTTTGCAGATATGGTAACGGAGGTTCCATTATGATTATCTATACTCATGGACACCTTGTATCTATAGAATGAGCCTGTCCCATTTGACTGTGCAGAATAAACAACAGGAACAACTGCGAGAATATCATTATTTAACCGTAATTTAATTACTTCTGTCTTAGTTGGTCCGCTAGTTCTCCTAACATCCCCCATATGTTCTACTGCTCCGTTGCCAAAACTTCTGAGCGGAGGAGTTCCTTTAGCCCCAAACATAGCAACATCTATCTGCTTACCATTCTTTGTATAAACTAAAGCATATATATCATAATCTGTCCCAGTCTTCCAGGATACCGTAGTCGTAATTTCTGGTGTTTTTTCAATCATCACTGGTCTTTGGCCTTTTTCGAGACTTACTTTACCCTTTACCTTTTCAAGGCTGATCAGTGACTTCGTGTTATTTTCAGGAACAGTTTGAGGCTTTTCAGGTTCTTTTACGGCTTGTTTTTGAATAGGTTTAGGTTCAGAAGGCTTGCTTTGCTCATCAGATTCAACTTCAACACCGTAATTTTTACATAACCCTTCAAGACCAGAATTAAACCCGCGCCAAATTGATTTTGCCTTTATCTGGCCATTCCTTATGTATAATTCTAACACTATGATTCCATTTTCATTTGTGAAACTAGATGGGGTTAACTGGATAATACTATTATCGGTACATACCTCTGCCTTTAAATTCTTTACATTAGAAAATCCCGTGTTATTATCCTCTGTAAGAGTGATCGCTATTTTCGTAATACCTGCTGGGACTTTACTCATATCAAAATTAATTTTATGTACTTTTGTATTACCTACTATCTCAGTTGGTATAAGAGTAGCTTCACCAGAAGCACTCTCTGGTTGATTATAAAATATAATCCCGCTATCTCCTTGTACCTTGTCTGAATCATTTAAAAGAAAAGCTGTTAAAGAAATATCGATTGAATTAGAAATCTCGTAGCTGACAGTAACATTACCTTTTGGCGAACTTAAAGCTGTATTTGCTCCCATCTGGAGAAATTGATTCATTTAAAACCACTCCATTCCTCTATCAATTTGTCAAACCTCACTTACTTCCGATACGGTAACCGTATCATAATTTCCAATGAATACGATTTCTATGTGTAAAAAAGTATTCACTTTAACCTATAGATCTTTTATTTGCCAATCAATCTCATTACTCCCAATTTCCCTCAAGTACATATTCGCTTTAGAAAACGGCCGGCTGCCGAAGAAACCATTATGGGCAGAAAATGGGCTCGGATGTGGAGATTTAATCATGTAGTGATGGGGTGAGGTAATCGATTGTTGTTTTTGTTGTGCGAAATTCCCCCACAGGATGAATATGACAGGTGATTCTCTTTGATTCAATAGTTCTATGACTCTATTAGTGAACAACTCCCAGCCGAGACCCTTATGTGAGTTTGCATTTCCAGCCTGGACAGTCAGCACCGTATTTAACATCAATACCCCCTGTTTGGCCCAATCCACTAGGTAACCATGATTAGGAATAGAACATCCCACATCATCCTGAAGCTCCTTATAGATATTGCGTAATGATGGAGGAATCTTCACTCCGGGTTTAACGGAGAAACTTAGACCATGAGCTTGTCCTGGGCCATGATAGGGATCCTGACCAATGATGACTACCTTGGTATCTCTATAAGATGTGTAGTGGAGCGCATTAAAAATATCATGTTTATCGGGATAAATAACCTTCTTTTGATATTCCGTCTTTAATTTTCCTCTTAATTGTCGATAATACGTTTTTTCAAATTCCTCCTCCAACAAAGGAGCCCAATCATTTTTTAAAATCGCCATCTCTTTCACTCTCTTTTCAAGATTGTTAATTTAATTATAAGTATATAGAATTACTTTGCACCATAAAAAATACCTACGGTGACAGGCACCGTTAAGCATTGATCCAGTATAAATTGGTTCGGCAATTGTCCGATATTTTTTTTCATTCTGCTAAGTACACAATTCTGTAACAACTTTCTGCAATCGACCCTGTCCTTTTGCTCTCTGGATTTATATATAGAGGGTAGAAAGGGTGGTGCTTTTTTATGAATTTAAAATCAGGCAGAATTGAAGGGTTTGAAGGGTATTCTCAGTTTGAAAGTGTGAAGGAGTTTAATACGCATGTGGAAATGTGGTTAGCGGTGAAAAAGCAGGAGTTTTCGAAGGGGGAGCTAATTGGATTGAAACGGCTTGTTCGTTTTTCCGCAAAAGTTCCTGGGGTTAGTAATGCGAAGATTGGAACGCTGCTAAAAGCGATTAATGAAGAATATCAGGGGAATGGAATTTCCCGCTCTACTTTTAAACGGATGATCCTCAAAGCAAAAGAAATAGGAATTCTCACCATCTATGAAACAGAACGAAAAAACGGTTCCCAGTCTAGTAATCTTTACAGCTTTAATCGTTTCCCACAAAGTGAACCACCCAAAGCGAAAAAATTGGACCAGCCTAAAGAAACTAATAATCTTTTAAAAACAAATAATCAAAAGATTAATAAACGTAACGAAGCGCCGATTGAACTCGATTACACTTTTGTTAGTGATAAAGTTCCTCAGGCTTTTGTTCAATCCGTAAAATACTTCTTTTCGGATGCAAAGACAATTGAAGAATACTGGCATATGGTACAAATCGCTGCTTTTGGATTTGAATGTCAGCAACAAACAGAGGACGTGCTCGAGATTGCCATTCAGTCTTTTAAGCAGTTGATCCGAAAATTGAAATCTACCAAGCAGGTAGCAAAACCAATTGCCTTCTTTTATGGCATCTTAACCAACAAATTAAAAGAACTCTATCTCAATCAATTGCCTGAAAACAGAAATGAGAGTAAGCCGTTTCGGTATGTGCTCGAAACAGGCGAAGTTATTTACTATGACTGGCTGCATGTAAATCAAGCATAATGGGAGTGGAATGTGATAGAAGGTTTTACAACCCATACTTGAACGAACAAAGACATTGCGAACAATGCCAGGCACTGTTCGCTATGGGGATTCATATTTCAGCAAGTCCTTTGAAAAGTTCCACTGCGGTTTCGATGATTTCGTCGCGGAAATCATACTCATAGGTATGGATATGGGGGAATTTTTCACCGTTTCCGATGTAGCACATAGCACCCTTTGTTAACTTCGTGTAGTGGCCGAAATCTTCTGAGGCACGGAAGGCTTCTTTCATTTCAACCAACTGGAATCCTTTTTCTTGGCTAACCTTACGGATCTTGTCAGAACTATCTTTGTGGTTTATCGTTTCCGGAAATTCATCGTTGAAGGAGCAGCTTATCTTCAGTCCGTACTTTTCTGCTTGTTCACGTGCAAGATCTTCAAGGTTTTTCTGAAGATTAATCAATTCTGCTTCGTACAAAGCACGGATGGTTAAAAGAAGGTCACCTTTGCTTGCTGCTAAACCGAATGCTCTTTCCCCTATGTTTACATGAACAACCGTACAAAGCACTAAACCTTCATTGTTTTCAGGAGAGGTAAGCTCTGGAATGGCATCAATGATCTTTGCAATTGCAAAGGAAGGATTGACTCCATTCTCAGGCTGGCTGGCATGAGCAGGAGACCCTTCCATGTGAATCGTCATGCCCTTGGAAGCACAATGAGCGATTCCGTCGATTACATTGATGGAATTTAAAGCCATTCCACTCATGTTATGAAAGGCGAAAATCTCTTCAATGTTATGTTCCTTAATAAAAGTGGCACATTGGATTGCGCCATCTCCCGTTTCCTCCGCATGTTGAAAAAGGAAAAAGATGTTTTTGTCAGCGCCCTTTTGGTAGACTTCGAGTGCAAAGCCGGCTAAGCTTGCAGCATGCCCATCATGTCCACATTTGTGGGATACCCCTGGATTCTTGGAAGCGTATGGTATATCGATTACTTCCGGCATTGGAAGTGCATCAAAATCTGCACGGAACGCAATATTCTTTTTATCTTCACCTGCTCGATAAATCGCATAGAACCATAGGCCATTATCGACAATCTCCAGCTTTGTATGCTTTTTTAGAAATTTGATTAAATGCTGTTTAGTCCAAACCTCTTCATTCGAAAGTTCTGGGTGCTGGTGCAATTCATGACGCAGTTGTTTCGCTAATTCAAAATTTTTCAGATCCAACGGCTCCCTACCCCTTCCAGACTTTATGACCCAGTGGGACGGTTCTGATGGCTTTTAATTGTTACTGGACACATGGACACCTCTATCCAGATATGAAACAACAAAAACTTGAACCAGGAGAACCGTCCCCACGGCACACGGCACACCCACGGCACAAGGCACATCTATGCCGCTAGTGTTTGGTGCTCTTTTTTTGCAAGTAAGTTCTTTAGTAGTTTTTTACATTGGGGTAAGGAAAAGCCTACAATTGGGCCTAATAAAAAGGCAATGACTACTGTTCCAATCCCAACTGGGCCGCCTAATGCCCAACCCAGAAGGAGTACGAGAATTTCCATTCCATTACGAACCCATTGTATACTCCATCCGGTTTTGTCTACGATTAGGAGCATAATACCGTCTCGTGGTCCAGACCCCAAATCAGCTGAAACATAAAGTCCAACACCACATCCCATTAGAATAACTCCTATAATAAAGAATAATACGGCTCCTATAAAACTATCGATACTTGGCAATAACCACAAAAAGAAGTCCATAAATAGACCAATTAACAACATATTTAAAAAAGCACCGATTTTAGGTAACTTTTTCATTACAATGGAAGCAACAGTTAACAATAGGAATCCCATAATGATCGACCATGTTCCAATCGTCAGTCCAAGCTGCAGAAACATTCCATAATGCAGCACATCCCAAGGACCAATTCCCAATAACTCTCCTTCGATTGTTAAAGCAGCACCAAATGCTAGAATAATAAGTCCAAAAACAAAAAACGACCAGCGAAGAATCCATTCTCTTCTCATAATTTCCCCTCTAATCTAGAAACTTTTCACTTTGACCACTATACCATATCAATTATTATGGCAACATAATAATAAAATGGAAATTAGGGCTAGAGGGAATCTTTTTTTCCTGGATTTAAGTCGCCGCTCCTGAGGAAGCAGCTCCTTGGTCCGCCTTTACACAATCAATTGCAACAACGAGCGCAATAATAATGGTTTCCATTTCTTCATCCACTATTTGAACCTTGTAGCTATCTCCCCAAGTGAACCATTCCTTGCTCACTACACCTACGACTTCACCATGCTGTAATACCTGAAAATCCATATCCCACCAATTACCATGTACTTCAATGCCTGCACCATCAATGGTATAGCGTGCTTTAATGAAGGAAAACTCCTTTTTAATCGTTACTACCTCTCGACCATTCACCTCAACAAAAAACTTCGGCAAAAAGCTAAACACCTTTTTCGTAACAAGTGCTACTTCATCTCTAGTTGTATTCATAATGGAAAAAGTCTTTGGAATTTGCATAAAACTGCCTTCCACATAATATACATCCTTCTCTTGCTGATCCTTTACTGTAAATTTGCCACTAAGACTGAATACCTTCTGCTTGATATAAAGTTGCTTCATAATCCGCCTCCTCTTATGTAGCATATTACTATGTTATATTAGTAACTTTACCATTATTTTTTGAAAAGTAGTGTTAGTAAGACAACTAATTCCTCTAACCTAACTAATAAGTAATATCGTTCCGAGCGTTATGACGATGCCACCTATTATCGTGTGTTTTGCCGCTTTTTCTTTTAAAATCCAAAAACTCAATATCATCGTGATGACTACGCTAAATTTGTCAATTGGGGCGACGATGGACACTTTGCCCATTGCGAGTGCTGCAAAATAGCATAACCAAGATAAGCCGGTAGCCACTCCAGATAGAATTAAAAAGAGATATCCTTTCTTGGAAATGTCTTTCAATTTCTTATGGGTTCCTTGGAAAAATACAATGACCCATGCAAATAGAAGGATTACGATGGTTCGTAGAAACGTGGCCAAATTGGAATCAACATCTTCCATTCCGACTTTTGCCAATATCGAAGTTAAGGCCGCAAAAACGGCAGCTAAAATGGCATATACAATATATTTTTGGGATCCTGAAAATCGTTTCTTTTCCTCATTTTTTCCAATCAATATAAAGGTTCCAATCCCTATGATTGCTCCCCCCGCCATAACCAGTGGTTCTGCAGGCTCTCCTAAAACAAGGATGGAAATAATAATGGTCAGAACTACACTTGATTTATCAATGGGTACCACTTTGGAAACATCCCCAATAGCCAGTGCTTTAAAGAAAAATAACCATGAAAATCCCGTCGCAAAACCAGATAATAGAATAAACCACAATGCATTCGTAGAAATCTGAGAAATACTGTCCAGCTCTCCAGTTATGAGCACAAGGATAAATGCCATGATTAAAACCACAATGGTCCGAATCGCTGTTGCTAGGTTTGAATTTACATTTTCAATGCCGACTTTTGCTAAGATTGCTGTAAAGGAAGCAAATAACGCTGCCAATAATGCTAGAATAATACTCATTATCCACCTGCTTTTTTTCTATAATTAAATTTATCTATTTACAGTTATTATATTTGATATATGGAATAAATAGAAACCATTCCATACACACTAAACCATTGATGATTTTTGTTTGAGGAGGATTCGAATGGATAGTGTGTTTGATTATGAAGATATTCAACTGATTCCGGCGAAAAGTGTGGTGAATAGTCGTACCGAGTGTGATACTACCGTGTCTTTTGGCAGCAGAACGTTTAAACTTCCGGTGGTTCCAGCCAATATGCAGACCATTATTGATGAAACGATCGCTATCTTCTTAGCGGAAAATGGTTATTTTTATATCATGCATCGTTTTCAACCCGAGAAACGTATTGATTTTATTAAAGATATGAAAGCACGCGGGTTATTTGCCTCTATTAGTGTTGGAGTTAAAGAGGAAGAGTATCAATTCATTCAACAAGTAGCAGGTGAAAATTTATCTCCGGAGTATATCACGATTGATATCGCACACGGTCATTCCAATGCCGTGATTAAGATGATTCAACATATTAAGCAACATTTGCCACAGAGTTTTGTGATTGCTGGAAATGTTGGGACCCCAGAGGCTGTTCGAGAATTAGAGCGTGCGGGTGCAGACGCAACAAAGGTTGGGATTGGACCTGGGAAAGTATGTATCACAAAGATTAAGACGGGATTTGGAACAGGCGGCTGGCAATTAGCCGCTCTTCGCTGGTGTGCAAAGGCAGCAAGTAAGCCGATAATCGCTGACGGTGGAATTCGTACCCATGGGGATATTGCGAAATCGATCAGATTTGGCGCATGTATGGTTATGATTGGTTCTTTATTTGCTGGGCACGAGGAATCTCCCGGTGAAACCATTGAAAAAGATGGCAAACTCTATAAAGAATACTTCGGTTCAGCCTCGGAATATCAAAAAGGTGAACGAAAAAATGTAGAAGGCAAGAAAATGTTAGTCGAGCACAAAGGTTCCTTAATGGATACCCTCGTTGAAATGGAGCAAGACCTTCAATCCTCTATTTCGTATGCAGGCGGAAAGGAACTGGATGCCATCCGTCATGTAGATTACGTTATCGTGAAGAATTCAATCTTTAATGGAGATAAAGTGTATTAGGTGACTCTTGTAATACGCTCTTTTCGTAAACTTTGTTGCTATTGTACTGATCAAGTGTGTACACAGATAGATGAATCCAGACTCATGAAGGTGATGAGTGACCGAAATCGATAAAGAAGTGAAAAAGTAGTCACTCATGATGGCGATGAATGACCGAAACCGATGAAAAGTTGAAAAAGTGGTCACTCATGAAGCTGATGAGTGACCGAAATCGATGAAGAAGTGAAAAATTGGTCACTCATGATGGCGATGAATGACTGTAATCGATGAAGAAGTGAAAAATCTATAGGCTAACGTGTCTAATCAGATTCCAAAAACTACAATAAATGCAAAAAGAGCCATGTAAAAAGATGAGCAGGATTCATGAATCCTGCTCATCTTTTCTGTGTTGCTATCGTTTATTGATAACTCCCAAAAGGGTTTAACCTACCTGGACTTTACTTTTTTGAATTTTCTCCACCTGTTGGTTCAGCCATGTAATCATATCATTTAGAAACTGCTCTTTTTCTGCTCCATCAAAGGGTCGATGCTTTGCTGCAGGGTATTCAACTAGTTGTTTATCCTTGGATGAAACTTGATTAAAAAAGTAACCAAGCTTGGTTGGAGGTGTAATTTTATCACGCAATCCGTATTGTAACAAAAACGGAATTTTGATCAAATGAGCCTGATCTACTACACGTGATACCCCTTGGATTAGCCCGCGTCCTAAACCAGGTGTAATCGTATTGTGACGTAAAGAGTCAGAATAAAATTTGGCAGTCAGCGCAGTTTTTTTCGTCATTAATTGAAATCTTCTAGACTTATTGATGCTGAGATCAGGTTTAATTTTACCCATTACGGTTATACCTAACCGCTCAAATCTGGTCACTTCATAAGAGATGGCAGGAGCTATGGCAATGATCCCTGAGATTCCAGAACCAATATCTATAGCATAATCAAGAGCTATTACCCCACCCATGCTATGCCCTATCATATACAAAGGCAGTTTGGGCTGCTTTTTCAAAACGAACTTTCGAAATTCGTGTAAGTCGCCTCGATATTCATCCCAACTTTTTATAAATCCTCTTTTTCCCGAACTTTTTCCATGGCCGCGCAAATCAAATGTGTAAACGATATATCCTTCTTGAACCAAGGCAAAACTTATATTATATAGACCACCGCTATGGTCTCCATGTCCATGTACGATAATAACTGTTGCTTTTGGAGCATTTAATGGTTCGATCGTTCGATAAAATAATTCTGCTCCATCTATACCAGTAAAAGTCCCTTCTCTTTGCATTCTGGGCTATCCTCCTGTTGCAACCACTTTAATGATGTTTAGTATATCACAAAGTTTTTCACTTACTATAATGAATTAATTTTTACATTTTAACATTTAGACCAGTGCTTTTTCTCCATTCGGAATAAATGATTTTGTCGGGAATAAAGTGACATATTTATCAACATCTTTGAATAAAAATGTATAAATATACTAATCACTTGCACTGGAAAGGGGAGTTTCTTCTTATGGATGTCTGCATTTCTTGTGGAGAGGAATTATGTATTATGGAGAGGAACAGATGTGAGTGCTGGGATTGCAGAGATACCACTACTGAGGCTTATACAGAGGACGAATAGTCTTAGACGAACTCCTAACAAATAATATCGGAAACATTCAGAAGGGCCGTTTGATCCATTCAGACGGCCCTTCATCCGTTCATTATCCAAATCATTCATTAACCCATGAAAGTCCCAGGGTCCCCACACCCGTATGCACACCAGCTACGGTAATAAGCATGAGCTGTTCTGTTTTTATACTTGGAAATGTTTCATTTATTAATTGTTCAAGCCCTTCTGCTCTTTCTCTGTCATTTGCATGGACAATGGCAACTTTTTGAACCTTTTTTGTAGCAAGGTCTTCCTTTAAATTGTTTATCAGCCAAGCAAGTGCCTTCTTTTCGGTACGAACTTTATCTTTAATCTTTGCTGCTCCATCCTCAATCGATAAAATCGGTTTAATATTGAAGAGTGAAGCAAGGATTTTTTGGCTTCCAGACACTCGACCGCTTTTGTGAAGCTGGTCCAAGTTTGATGGAACCAAATACAATCGGGTGTGCTCCCGCAGGTTATTCAGTTGGGAAACAACTTCAGCTATTTCACATCCTTGTTCAACTAACTCTATTCCTCTTTTCACTAAAAAGGATAAAGGATACGAACCTGTATGTGAATCGATGGCAAATAATTTAAACCCCACCATTTCTGCTGCCATGACTGAGGTTTGATAGGTACCCGTTAATGTACTGGATGCGTGTATGGCGATGCCAAAGTCATACTCTCCTTTTAACCGTTCATAAAGGTCTACGATATCCCCGATATTTGGCTGGGAGGATTGGAATTTCCCTTCCTCATTTTTCATCCGATGATAAAAATCCTCTTCTGTAATATCGATTGTTTCTTTGTAAAATTTATCGTTAATGACAACATGCAAGGGAATAATATGGATATGATGCTTTTCAATAAACTCTTTGCTAAGAGAAGATGTCGTGTCGGTAATCCATGCAATTTTTGGCTTGTTCATTTTATCCTCTTCCTTCTTAAAATTCTCTTCATCTATATAGGCCGATAACTCAAAATAGGAGTATTGTAACGAGGTTAACATTACAAAAATGGATACATTCTCACAAGTTATATTTGTCATATTCGAAATAGTTTTTAAGGAAAAGCGTTTATGATTGTCACCACTTTGACATAACTTAAATCAAAACTAACCTGATTAAAACTAGTTCATGATATAGTGGAAGAAAGTATTTTTACTATTTCAAAAAGATAATTTTTAAAGTAATATAGAATGAATCAATTACTTAAAACTGTATCTATTAATATGAATGAGGTGTGAACATGAAACAGGAGATTTCATTTATTCCAAGAGAACAATTAAAGGCTAAGCCAGATACCACTTCCCTTGGTTTTGGGCAGTATTTCAGCGATTACATGTTTGAAATGGACTATCATAGTGACTTGGGCTGGTTTAATCCGAGAATTACTCCTTATGAGCCCATAACGCTTGATCCGTCCGCAATGGTATTTCACTATGGACAAGCTATCTTCGAAGGAATGAAAGCCTATAAGGCTGCGGATGGATCCATCCAGTTATTCCGTCCTGAGAAAAATATGAAGCGATTCAATGATTCATGCGACAGGCTGTGCATTCCCCAAATTGATGAAGAATTTTTATTAGAAGGTATAAAAAAATTAATTATTACGGAAAAGGATTGGGTTCCAAACGGTGATGGAACTTCTCTTTATATTCGTCCTTTTATTTTTTCAACTGAGCCTTATCTTGGTGTACGTCCTGCTAAACAATATAAGTTGCTCGTCATCCTTTCCCCTTCTGGCGCTTATTATGGCAGCCAATTAAGTCCTGTGAAAATTTACGTGGAAGAGCAATACGTTCGTGCGGTAATTGGAGGAGTTGGCCATGTAAAGACGGCAGGTAATTATGCCGCCAGCCTGAAAGCACAAGAAAAAGCAGATGCAAATGGCTATGCCCAAATTCTTTGGCTCGATGCGAAAGAGAATAAATATGTTGAAGAAGTTGGCAGTATGAATATCTTCTTTAAAATTAATGGCGAAGTCGTTACGCCAAAGTTAAATGGCAGCATCCTACCAGGAGTTACACGCGATTCGGTGCTTCAATTACTCAAGTATTGGAATATTCCTGCGCGCGAAGAAAGAATATCCATTGAGGAGATCTTTGCTGCACATAAGCGTGGTGAACTTGAGGAGGTCTTCGGAGCAGGAACTGCAGCTGTTATTTCACCTGTTGGCGAACTGACTTGGAAGGATCAAACCATTACGATCAACGACAATAATATTGGCCAGTTATCCCAGGACATTTATGATGAAATGACCGGAATTCAACTTGGTAAAAAAGAAGATCCATTTAACTGGACAGTAAAAGTTACCTCAGAAGAAGTTTAATTTTACCTTATGGCTAAGATAGATCCAGTTTAACTGGGTCTTTTTTTCTTACGAGTAGTCAATATCTTTTTTTAATAAATTTCTTAGTTTTAAAATGAACAGGGTAGTTAAGTGGTCTAATAATAATTGGGGGACGAACTATTAATTATTGACATACTGAATAGACCTAGCTAACTTGGATTTTTTTACTAGGTCATTTGAATATGTTATTATTTAATAAACTATGATTTGGAGGCCAAACCGTAATCATAGTTCATATTGTGTGTAATAAGAAAGAAGATGTTCTTCAAAAGCTTATTCACACAAGCGATGGACGCAACTTTATGACATTTGTTATAGGGTTGCGTTTTTAATTTATCATAATACTCAACGATGTGGTTGTGTCCGAATCTTCTCTTCTTAATCATGTTCTGGATGATTAAAAAGAGTATTTTCCTTAAGTGTTTATTTCCTCGCTTATTAATTTTGTCCTTAAAAAAGGTTTTTCCTGACTGGAATCGGCGTATATCTATTCCTGCATAAGCATTCAACTGCTTGTTGTTTTCAAAACGATCGATGTCTCCAATCTCTGCCAATAAGCGTACAGCTGTATTCGGACCAATCCCAGGAAAACTCAGTATCACCTTGTACTCGTTGCGTTTTTCAGCTAACTGGACCATATCCTCGATACACTGTTCCTTCTGTTGGAGAAGGTCTTGGAACCGTCTAGCGTATGCCCGTAGTTGCTCACACAATACATCTGAGGAAGAAACAGCTGGATAGGATTGCTGGGAGGCTTCAATTAATGCGACTGCTTTCTTTTCTGCGATCGCTGCAGAGATATTTTTATTTGTATTGGCACGTATTTTATTTTTTATAATTGTTTTTGATAGTCCCAGAACAATATCTGGATGTGGAAACAATTGGACAATGTTTAGAAATAAATCAGATTTATTTGTGAAGAGTTTCTCTAGTTCTGGAAAGGTCAACTGAATAACTTTATGTAATCGACTGCGTATAACTGATAATTCATCATCAAGCTCACTATAAAATCTAGAAAGTGATTTCAACTGATGAAAGAGGTTTTCTGTCCCTTGCGTTTCCCTACGGGAGGTTGAAAAATGGGTTAAGGCTAATTGATGCGCATCGCTTTTATCGGTTTTATAAATTCTTAAAGAATCGCATTGTTTCTTAGCCTCTAAAGGGTTTAAAATGCAGTAGGAATAATGGTTTTCCTGCATGAAACGCTCTATTTGCCGAGAATAGACACCAGTTGACTCAAATACAATATTGGGCTGCTCTCCATACCCTTCAATTAGTTCATTAATCCGTTCCTTCAATCTTTCAAATTCAGGTTTGGTGTGTTTAATTTCACCTTCGTAAATACATTTTTTCAAGCCATTATAAATGACCATGTAACTCTTTCCCATACTAACGTCAAAAGCTATCACATGCTTCATTTTGTCCTCCTACAATTCACTTAAATTGAAGACTTCATCTTACACTTATCGATTCCAATTTCTTATACACGATCTCAAGGATCCAACATACTCAAACCTGATTCAAATAAGGTAAGTGAAGAAGGTCTAGTTTTGTTGACGGATTCAAGATCCAAAAAAGACCACGACCTATTCTTCACTTCTACTATATAAAAAATAGTAGTGCTAACCAATGCCTTGGTCTGCACTACTAATCTTAGTATGTTTTGTGGAATTTAGTGATTATACAAATGAAGGTATAGAAATAATTGAAACAATGAGTCTAACTTTCTCGTCTTACATATAGAAAAGATTTTAGGGAAGAAAGGAACTGCGATTTTGAAACTTACCTGGAGAGGCAAACTAACACTTACATTATTTTTTGCTCTTATCATTTATTTCTTTATACAAAATCCTTTAGGAGTTAACTTGCTTAATAGATTAAGTATTAATTCTGCTGATTTACCAACTGAACTCCACCCTCTCGTGAAGGAGCGGAGCGATCAATTAATCCACCAATCTGCTGCGAAAGGGATTGTAATCGTGATTACGGATGACTTCCGCAGTATGGAGGATCAGGATGCGCTTTATGAAAAAGGCCGTAGTGCTGCAGGAAGTATCGTAACGCATGCAAGAGGCGGCGAATCTTTTCATAACTTTGGGCTGGCGATTGATTTTGCGATAAAAACCCCATCAGAAAGTGTCATTTGGGATATGCAATATGACGGAAATCAAAATGGGCTAGCCGATTGGAACGAAGTTGTAGAAATAGCAAAGACTTTAGGATTTGAATGGGGTGGCGATTGGGCTCAATTTAAAGATTATCCCCATTTAGAGATGAATTTTGGGTTAACACTTGCCGACTTACAGAATGGAAAACGACCTGATGCATCATCTTTAACAGCGGATACCAATTAAGTGGAGCAGCATTTCTCACCCATACATGGGATCCAGGAAACCTATTAGACAATCAAGATCCAGTTGACTGGATCTTTTTTAAATTGTGCCTCTGCCATTAATAGTAAATATGCATCACTAGTAAACAGTGTTATGATTGAGTGATTAATTTTAAAATAGTTTGTTTACAATGCTATTAAGATAAATACAACTGATAGGATGAAGAGATGAAAACAGAGGTCAGGTTAAAAGTGAAATCAAAGTTCGTTACAAAATATAAAAACGGATACCCGCTTATTTCGAAAGACACCATTATGAATCCGAATGTTCTAGATGAAGAAGGCATAACAATCAAGCTTGTTGATGAACAGAACAACTTTATTGCAAAAGGCTATTATGGGAAGCAAAATAAAGGTCTCGGATGGGTGCTTAGCAACAATGAAAAGGAACAGTTTGATCAACGTTTTTTTGAAAAAACCCTAAAGGCTGCCATTGATAGAAGAGAACATTTTTTTGAGGGTTCCGAAACAACAGCATTTCGAGTGTTTAACGGCGAGGGCGATGGAATGGGCGGTTTAACGATTGATTACTTCGATGGTTATTACGTCCTTACCTGGTACAGCAAAGGTATCTATCAATTTCGGGAGTTTATCATAGATTCATTGAAGAATTTGGTGGAGTATAAAGCCATCTACCAGAAAAAGCGGTTTGATGAAAGTGGTAAATACATTGAAGAAGATGACTTCGTGACGGGCGAACGAGGAGAATTTCCCATTGTCGTGAAAGAAAATGGAGTGAATATCGCCATTCATTTAAATGACAGTGCCATGGTCGGTGTATTCTTAGATCAAAAGGATGTTAGAAAAAAATTACGAGATGTGTATTCAAAAGGGAAACGAGTATTAAATACATTCTCCTATACTGGTGTGTTTTCAGTATTTGCCGCTTTAGGCGGTGCGACAAAAACGACTAGTGTGGACCTGGCGAATCGGAGCAAAAGTAAAACGATAGAACAATTCAACGTGAATGGGATTGATGAGAAATCTCAAGATATCATCGTCGAGGATGTATTCAAATACTTCAAATATGCTGTAAAAAAGGGCTTGTTGTTTGACGTCGTGATTCTCGATCCCCCAAGCTTCGCAAGATCAAAGAAGTTTGTTTTCAGTGCCGAAAAAGATTATAAAAACCTGTTAATAGAAGCTATTTCCATCACAGAGGAGAACGGAATCATCATCGCGTCCACCAATGCCAGCTCCTTTGGTATGGACAAGTTTAAAGGATTCATTGATACCGCATTTAAGGAATCCAATAAACACTATAAACTAATGGAAGAATTTTCACTCCCTGAAGACTTCAGAACCAATAAACACTATCCAGAATCCGACTACCTTAAAGTAGTCTTCATTAAAGTATTAAAATAGACTGTCCGCCTGAGGTGGACAGTGTCCACGGGCGGTGCCTGTCACCGTGACAAAGTCACGGTGACAGGCACCGCTCTAATGGCACTCTACTTGAACAATAGTGAATTTTCTGTTATATTTACATGTAATTAAATATTTTCTTACTTCATTACCTTTTGAAGTGAGGATAGAGGCGCAAAGACCATTAGTACGCAGTTTGAGGATAGTGAGGTCCTACGACGATTGTGGAAAGGGGAATTTGCCGAAGCGGATGGAATCTCATCTATCTAGACCGCTGGTTCTGCTATTGAAGAAATACAGAACTGTCATATAGGTAACTATGTGGAGGGCTATCTTACGCTAGGGAACGTTTTTTATTATGTTTCTACTGCAGCAGCGAGCCTTCGTTGCTGCTTTTTTGCGTTGTCTGATGATTGGCCTGAACCCCTCTTATTTTTTTCAAAAATTATGTAAAGGGTGAGTATGATGAATTTTGGCCAAATGTTAACAGCTATGGTGACGCCATTTGATCAGCATGGTGAGGTTGATTATAACGCAGCGAGAACATTAGTAAATCATTTAATAGACAATGGAAGTGATGGTTTAGTAGTTGCAGGGACAACTGGTGAATCACCTACATTAACGACTGAAGAAAAAGTTGAACTATTTAAATTGGTTGTGGCGACTTCAGCAGGCAGAGTGCCTGTCATTGCTGGAACTGGATCAAATAATACGAGAGCTTCCATCAAGTTAACCAAACTGGCTGAAGAAGCAGGAGTGGATGGGATTATGCTCGTAACTCCTTATTATAATAAGCCATCACAAGAAGGTTTATTTCAGCACTTTAAAGCTATAGCTGAATCTACTTCTTTACCAGTCATGCTTTATAATATCCCCGGACGCAGTGTGGTAAACATGTCTGTCGATACAGTTGTTCGACTGTCAGAAATTAATAATATAGTGTCTGTCAAAGAGGCAAGCGGAAATCTGGATATGATGTCAGAAATTATTAGCCGTACTCCAGAAAATTTCACACTGTACAGTGGTGATGATGGATTAACCCTGCCGGTTCTAGCCATCGGCGGCACTGGAGTTGTTTCCGTTGCTTCCCATATTATTGGCAATGAAATGCAGGAAATGATCAATCAGTTCAAATCTGGACGTGTTCAAGAAGCGGCAGTAACACATCGAAGCCTTCTTCCGATTATGAAGGCACTGTTTGCTGCACCAAATCCTGTACCGGTAAAAGCAGCATTAACTATGCAAGGCGTTCAAGTCGGCGATGTCCGCCTGCCAATGGTTCCTTTAAATGAGGAAGAAAAAAGTGCACTCCAAAAGGTCCTGCCAGTTAAGACTTTAGCATAACAAGATACCTGTCCCTATATGGGGCAGGTTCTTTTTTGTAAACGAATCAAATACGGTTTTTCTCTATCCATAATCATATCTACTATCTGTTTGGAATTAATCCAGACAGGATACACTATTTGGTAGGTAAAAAATGGAATAGGGAGAGAATCAAATGTCACCAAGTCAGGATACAGTACTGAACTATTTAGGACGCAATTTATTGTCAGGATGCTTACTAGGACTAGGCTTTGTCGCCTTTATTGATGAGGCCGTTTTCCACCAGATTTTACACTGGCACCATTTCTATGATAAATCCACACCTGATATTGGTCTGGTATCGGATGGAATCTTTCATGCCTTTAGTTGGTTTTCAACGATAGCCGGAGCATTTCTTGTCTCTGATCTCCGGAGAAGAAATGCTTGGTGGCCAAAAAGATGGTTTGGAGGATTTCTATTTGGAGGCGGTGCATTCCAATTATACGATGGAACGATTCAACACAAGTTAATGAGAATCCATCAGATACGATATAACGTGGAGATTGCTCCCTACGATTGGGTATGGAACATACTTGCTGCCCTCATGCTGATTGCTGGGTTAATCCTTATTTTTCGAACTGGCCGAAAGGCAAAAGTGATGGAAGGAACCCTCTAAATGGAACATAACCATTTTCATCCTGCCAGTGAGCCGTCTTTCGATTTACTCTTGGCTCTCCCTTTTGTCCTGGCAGTTTTAATCTATCTTCTATTGGTATTCGTCTCAAACAAACGCCATAAACGGTGGCCAATGTACCGCTCCTTCTGCTGGATAGTCGGAGTTCTTTCGGCTGCCTTTGCACTAGTTGGTCCCATTGCGAATCTCGCCCATGGAAACTTCACTGCTCATATGATTGGTCATTTATTCCTTGGAATGCTTGCACCGCTTCTTATTGCGAATGCTGCACCAATGACTCTTTTGCTGAGAACTCTAGGTGTAAAACCTGCTAGAAAACTTTCACGCGTATTAAAGAGTTGGCCTGTTCACATTTATGGTAACCCTGTTGTCGCCGCTATCCTTAATATCGGAGGATTGTGGGTGCTGTATGCTACAGAACTATACACAATCATGCAGCAGAACCTTCTACTTCATATAATCGTACATATTCATATATTTCTAGCTGGTTATCTCTACACAATATCCATCCTATATATTGACCCGGCACCTCACCGATATGGTTTTATTTTTAGAGCCATTGTGCTAATCCTTTCGTTAGCCGCCCACGGAATCCTTTCAAAGTACATCTATGCTCATCCACCTGTTGGTGTACCTATTGAGCAGGCTGAAGTCGGAGGAATGATTATGTATTACGGTGGGGACTTAGTGGAAATTGGTCTGATAATCTTATTTTGCCAACAGTGGTATAAAGCTGGACGCCCGCGCACGCTTGTGTCCCTTACCCAGAATTGAATACGCAAAAATGCCTGTGTCAATGATACAAGTTATCATCAGCACAGGCTTTTGTTTATCATTTCCCGACAGAAGACTCCCTCTTCAATCGTGTCAAGGGCGAAGCCCAATGATAAGGGGGAGATGAATGTCGGTTGGCGATAGCCAAAACGGTCCCCTCATGGTATAATAGGAACAAATGTTCCTTTGGATTGAGGTGAAATCAGTGCTGGTCAACAAAGCATATAAATTCCGTATCTATCCAACGAAAGAACAGGAAATTCTAATTGCTAAAACAATCGGATGTAGTCGTTTCGTATTTAATCGCTTTTTAGGGCAATGGAACGTTACATACAAAGAAACAGGCAAAGGACTAACTTACAATTCCTGTTCTGCTGAATTAACACAGTTAAAAAAGGAATTAGTGTGGTTAAAAGAAGTTGATAGCATTGCACTTCAATCCTCACTGAAAAACCTTGCTGATTCATATACACGATTTTTCAAAAAGCAAAACAAAGCACCTCGCTTCAAGTCTAAAAAGAACAAGGTTCAATCCTACACGACTAAGGAAACAAATGGGAATATCGCTATTGTAGGCAACAAGATCAAGTTACCTAAACTCGGTCTTGTTCGCTTTGCCAAAAGTCGTGAAGTGGATGGACGGATTCTGAATGCAACCGTTAGACGTAACCCAAGTGGCAAATACTTCGTATCCATTCTTGCAGAAGTGGACGTACAACATATAGACAAAACAGGCTCTTCCGTTGGCATTGACTTAGGATTAAAAAACTTTGCCATTCTTTCAAATGGTGAAGAGTTTGGTAATCCTAAATGGTTTCGTACATTAGAAAAGAAGCTAGTGGATGCCCAGCGTATTCTTTCCCGAAGACAACAGTTAGCTTTGAAACGAAAATGTAAATTGGATGAAGCAAAAAACCTCCAAAGGCAAAAGCGGAAAGTAGCTCGTATCCATGAGAAAGTCACAAATGCAAGAACAGACTACTTGCAAAAACGCTCTACTAAAATCATCAAAAACCACGATGTAATTGGTATTGAAGATTTGCAAGTGTCCAATATGCTAAAAAATCACAAGTTAGCAAAAGCCATCAGTGAAGTATCTTGGTCACAATTTCGCACAATGCTAGAGTACAAAGCAAAATGGTATGGCAAAGAAGTAGTTGCTGTATCTAAAACCTTTGCCAGCTCTCAACTATGTTCTTGTTGTGGTCACCAAAATAAAGACGTTAAGAATCTAAATCTTCGTGAGTGGGATTGCCCTTCTTGTAGAACACATCACGACAGAGATATTAACGCAGGACAAAATCTTAAAAATGAAGCGATAAGGCTTCTAACCGTAGGAACTACGGGGCTAGCCTAATCAATTAGAAGCCGATAGGCTTCTTTACTTAGGAATCTCCCACTTCAAACGACCCGTTAGGGTGTTAAGTGGTGAGTGGTTCAACCCAACAGGTAAGAGATAATTTCTTCATTTGTAGTTTGCAAGTCCTTTGGCATATCATCACGAGTTGACTTCAGTGCAAAATAATATGTATTGCTGCTATCTAGATAAAAGTTATATTTTAATAAACTCGATTTACTATCCAAATGTATTAAAAGTTTCTCATAAAATTGACTTTGCGTCATCGTATCAACTGAACCTAAATGAAATATACCTTTGAGGTTATTTTCAATTATAAAGCGCAGTTGTCTTGCTAACTGTACATCTAAAAGATTGGTACATTCGAGATTGCTGTAGACTTCTATCTCTTTACTATTTCTTATGCTTTCTTTAATACTGTTCCATCTTGGAGAATCTTTCCCCCAAATCGCTGGAATTCGAATGATTTGTACCTTCTCATCTAAAATTTCTTTTAGTATATTTTCACAATCAATTTTAAAGTTTCCATATTCAGATTCTGCGATTGGGATATATGTTTCAGTATGGGGTTTTGAAAAATCTCCATCAAAAACATTTGTTGTAGAAAAGTAATACAGATTACTATTACTATTCCTTACTACCTTTGCCAATTCTTTATGAAACTTGAGCTGTTGACCAAACTCTCCTCTAATGCAGGAGATTATACTATCAGGTTGAATCGAAGATATTAGTTCCATCATCTTACTAATCTCTTGAACATCTAACTGGAACTGTTTATCATCGGGGAGATTGGTTATGATCTTAGAAGAATATGTTCCATAAACTTCATATCCATCCCTTAATTCATTAATTAAGGATCTTCCGACGAGGCCGCTTCCACCAAGAATAAGTATCTTTTTCACTTATATCCCACCTTTTTTTATATACTCTCAAAAAAAACAATTCTATTTCCAAATGGATCTAAAACACAGACTTCTTTCGTACTCCAGGGAGTTATTTCGATTCCTGGACGAGAATATTTGTATTTCTTTGATAACAGATTTGCATGGAATACCTCAATGTTATCAACTTCTATTCTAATGCAAGCTCCCGGACTACAATCACCATGATGCTCTGAAAGATGTATGATACATCCCCCATTGGATATTTGCACATATAGAGGCATATCATCCTCAAATCGATGTTCCCAATCCAACTTAAATTCTAAAAAGTTCAAGTAAAATTCTTTTGCTTTTTCCTCATCAAATATCCGGAGGATTGGTGTAGCACTTTTCATTGTAATAGCAGGTTTATTCAAAATGTTCCCCTCCATATTGCTTAATTTCGCCCCATTTTGTCATTATGATAAAAAGTGAAATAGTCTGATATATTCAGCAATTGCCCCATGTCCTGCATAAGATTGGCTCCGAGTAAATATGATTAAGTAAGTATCCTAAAGAAGGAGTTGTTTAAATGGAAATCTTTAATAAAATTGCTCTATTTTTTGTTGTCTTATACTCTGTCGTTATTATCTTAAATACTTATTTAGGAGAAACTGAACGGGTACAATCCAATGTAATTTACTTTTTAATGAATGGTTTTGCATATATTGTATCGGCAATTGATATTGAAAAAAGAAAAGTTGAGCTGTCAAAGTCATAATATATTCTGATTTTCTATAAGTTAATCAAACGTTTGATTAGTTTTAATACATCCTTTGAAAATCCTTTCATTCCAAGGCCCCATACCTTCTAATCAAACGTTTGATTAGTTTTTTTTTCAGCTATTTTTTTAAATTCAATTGCACGCCTAGCAATAAGTCTCTCCATGTGTTTCTCGAAAAACAATTTATCGATTAAGACTCCAATGGGACCGAACCGAGACTTATATTGAAAATGATCCACCATTATCGTATCTTTTCCTTTTTCTATAAACTGGTGGATTTGTATGAAGGACTTGAATGCACCTTTTATCCTTACATTGACAAAACTATGTGGTTTATCCATGAATATCACTTTTGAGGTTAACCTTCGTCTAATTCCAAAGTGTACTGCCTCCCAGGTGACACTGTCACCTTCCTCTAATAGTCCCTCTGTCATGCCCCCAACCGCCGTTGCTTTTGTTCCTATGTTAATTTGAGTATGAACTTCGACGTTTCTAGCGAGGTCAAAACAAACCTCAATTGGCGCCTTTATTAACAGCTTATGCTCAATAACAGGCATCTCTACCTACTCCGTTTCTACCGATTACTATTCCAGCTAACAATATATTCAATATGTTCATTCGGGAGATGGATATTTGGGTTTTCCAAAACCCAGCTGCCTTCTATCTCTACTTCCTTACAAGCTAATTCAAATTGACCCATTGCAATCCCCATATCCAATAATTGCATATCATATCCTAGCTTCGAACTATAATTCGGCGTATGCTCAATGTAAAAATGGCAGACCTTTCGATCGCTAGACAATAAGAGTCTCCATGGCTGTTTATTAGAAGCAGATGGTCCAAGCCTAACCATCTCAATTGGTGTTTCAAGTCGACCAGCATTTTCCTTATTCAAAGGCACATCGAATGATGAATCAAAAAATAACTTATCCCAGGATTTTTTA
Organism: Neobacillus sp. CF12; assembly: GCF_030348765.1. Taxonomy (GTDB): domain Bacteria; phylum Bacillota; class Bacilli; order Bacillales; family Cytobacillaceae; genus Neobacillus. The sequence continues at coordinate 3,221,801 of NZ_JAUCEU010000007.1, forward strand.
TTGTCTGCTTTTACAACGTACCGAAGTGCCTTATCAAAAACCCGCTGCTTTTGGTTGGGATAGCCGATTGGTGTTATACAGGGAATGAATTCTCCTTCCCCGAGTTGAATTTCCTTTTCAAACGAATTGCGATTGAAGGTCCCTCCCATCCAGCAAGTGCCGATGCTCATCTGTGTTAACAATATGACTAGTTTTTGAAAGGTATAAGCAAACTCCACAAGCGGGTATTTACTATTCTCCGCTATTCCCACCAAATAGCCCTGTGGATTTTTAATAAAACCATATGTACCTAACTTTATGCCTTTATCACTTACGTTATTGGTAACGGGAATGAATTCAATTCTTCCTTTACTACCAAAGGGTCCGACTAAATTTTCATCATTGATTCTGTAATCGTTAATGATATTTAGATGAGCATCTGTAATGTTTTCAGTATCAAAGGTTCTAACTGATTGTCTTTTCTGCATGGCTTCAATGGTGAATTGATTAAAACTCATCTGTATCTTCCTTTCTCACTTACGATAATCAAATCACATGATATCCACTTTTATTGTAACCACATACGTAAGAAAATCATAGATGAAGGTAACCTACCTCTAAAAGGGATTACTATTAATGGCAATCACTCTTCATTTTAATAATTGTTTGCTTAGGATTAGCAAGATACTCACTGTATTCTAATAGGTAAAACGCTTAGTTG